>NZ_CP032544.1:1420000-1720000 GCF_003867075.1 Tenacibaculum mesophilum
CTCTCACATATATTCGAGGTGACAGGAATAGACCATCTTAGAAAACACAATTACTTACTTTTTAATCTTTCTATTTCCTGTAGTACCTTATCTAAAGTAATTTGCAATCCAGTAACCTCACTTTGCAATTTAACCACTTTTATGTAATTGTTTTCCCGTAGCACCAACTCTAGATTCCTTTTTCGTTGAGTAATCCATTTTGTATCTTTTACTGTTAGATTATTTTGATGTAATAACGCTGTACACGCATGCAATCCTCTCAACCCAATTGCTCTTTTCTTTTGTAATCTCTCTAAATCTTCTTGTCTATTTCGTAAACTTTTAGCCACTTTTTTCTGTAATCGCTCTAATTCAGATATGGCTTTTTGTTGTTCTTCCTCTATAAAGGCAGTAGTATGTGTTAATTCAGTAACAGATGTTTTTAATTCCAGTGCTTTATATAGCGGAATCAATCTATCTAACTGTTGTAAGTTATAATTTCTCCGTTTTAACGATAGTGACTTTACTGTATCGGTTGATACTTCTAAATAATTAGCCACTGCACTAATAGAACAATAAAAAAAGAGTCTTATTTTCTCTAACATAGCTTGTACACTTTTTAAAGTAACATCTTTTTTGGTGTACACCTCTTGTACACTTTTTTAGTTCGCAATTATTTTAGTGTACACCAGTTGTACACTTTTCAAAATCATAATTTTTTTGGTGTACAAAAAACACCCAAAAAAGTCCAATACTATGATTGGACTTAAAGAAGCTTAGGCAGCCAACGTTGTTTTGTGATTTTCAATTTCTGTAATCGCTGCTGTTAATACCGTTACTTGCGCCTCTAGTTGTTGATGATCTATTTGATCTTCTAACACATTTACTGAACTGTAATTAGCATTTCGATTTTCTAACGATTTTAACTTCGTTTCTTCACGCTCAATTTTTAGTTCTAAGCTACGCTTTTCTTTTTCGTCGGTAATAACACCTAATGCCGATTCAAAACCAGCAATAATAGCTTTTACACTCACAATTCCCTCTTTAACGGTGGTGGTTCTTTCTGCCTTGTCTTCTAACGATTCCCCTAAATTTCGAAGTCTTCTTTCTAATAAGGTTTTCTCTGCTGTGGTGATTTCAATAGCGGTATCACACTCTGCTTTTGTAGTTAATAATGCTAAATTCAATTCCATAATATATATAATTTAAAAGGTTACAATTTTTTTAAGGAGAATTTCTTTTGAATAGTAAATCGTTGATTTTTTAGACTTATTGTAGTGTTAACGTTTCGTTATGAGCTTTTTAACAAAAACCACTGTTTTTTAACACTGCAACGTCATTATAAACAATACACAGTAGAGATTTTTTCAAATTACCTCAACTGTCACTTCGAGTGAAATTCACGAAACAAAGTCAAGAGAATTTTGTATCGAGAAGTATTTGGTAACAACAAGGTTCTCGATACTATTTTGTTCCACTACGTTACACAAAATCACTCGAACTGACATTTCAAACGTCATTACGAACCAAACGCAGTGAAGTGACGTAATCTTATGAATGGGAGTTACTCGTAACTTTGAGATTTCTCGCTATCGCTAGAAATGACGGGAAACGAGAAAATATTGCTTCGTCATACCTCCTCGCAATGACGATAACAAAACCGTCCTCAGGAAGCAAGCCGAAAATTACACCGCAAGAAACGTTATAAATGAAAAGTTGTTTGAGCGACAGCGAGTTCTTTTCATTTAGTTTCGAGGATGATAATTTTCGAGTGAAGGTTTCGAAAAACTAGATTTTTTGGTTCTTTTTCATCAATGAAAAAAGAATAATACTAAAATAAACAAAACGGTCATTTCGAACCGAGCAGTAACGAAGTGTGATTAAACCCCATGAATAGGAGTTACTCAAAAATACATACTTTCATTTTGTCTTGATACAAAACGAAACAAAAAATCAAGACTTCTTTTTCTTTTTTTGAATTCTACGTTGTATTCCGTATTCGAATCCAGACCGTAAACTATTTGGATTCTCTTATACTCCATAACCTTGAATTCTAGCAAAATAAAAATAGGTCGGTTTTTACTCATAAGCCTTCTTTACTTTGTAATGACAATAATAAAACATCATTACGAACGGACACTGAGTCTTTCGACTATCGCTCAAGATAAACTATGATCGAAGTGGAAAGTGACGTAATCTCATGAATTAGGAGCTACTCATAACATTAAGATTTCTCCCGCTGGTCGAAATGACGGGAAACGAGAAAAAGATTGCTTCGTCCTTCACTCCTCACAATGACGGTTATAAAATGTCCTTAGAAAACAAACCGAAAATTACACCACAAGAAACGTCAAAAATGAAAAGCTGTTTGAGCGATAGCGAGTTCTTTTCATTTAGTTTCGAGAATGATAATTTTCGAGTGAAGGTTTCGAAAGACTAGATTTTTTGGTTCTTTTTCATCAATGGAAAAAGAATAATGCTACTATAAACAAAACGGTCATTTCGAACCGAGCAGTAGCGAAGTGTGATTAAACCCCATGAATAGGAGTTACTCACAAACACATACTTTCATTTTGTCTTGATACAAAACGAAACAAAAAATCAAGACTTATTTTTCCTTTTTTGAATTCTACGTTGTATTCCGTATTCGAATCCAGACCGTAAACTCTTTGGATTCTCTTATACTCCATAACCTTGAATTCTAGCAAAATAAAAATATGTCGGTTTTTACTCATAAACCTTCTTTACTTTACAATGACAATAATAAAACGTCATTACGAACAGACACTGAGTCTTTCGACTATCGCTCAAGATAAACTATGATCGAAGTGGAAAGTGATGTAATCTCATGAATTAGGAGCTACTCATAACATTAAGATTTCTCCCGCTGGTCGAAATGACGGGAAACGAGAAAAAGATTGCTTCGTCCTTCCTCCTTGCAATGACGGTAACAACTAATTAATTACTTACTATTCCTTTCTTTTTATTGTATTTATCAGCAATATCCGTCCAATCATTTCTACGAGTGTGTCCAAAAATAATTTCTACTTTGCTATAATCACTTTGTTGGTCTTCCTTCCATTCTGTCCATTCTTCCTCATCCCATTCGGTTCTTTCATCATCAATATAAAATCGATCATTTTTGTATTGATCAATAAGAAAATCTACAAAATCATCAAAACTATCTGCAATTACCGAAACAGGTTCTGATTCCCCACATGGTAAGTAAATAATTTGTCCGTAAGTCCCTTTTTCTGCCGGGTCATAATCAATACACAAGTATTGGCCAGAGCCATCGGTAGCAAAGGGTATCCTTTTAGCACTGCACAAAATGTTTTTCACCAAATCTTTTTGATAAACACTATCGGGATAAGCTTGGTTTTCGCGTTCTTTAAAAAAGTTATAGGTATCAATAATACGATTACAACTATATAAAAAATAGCTAAAAAATCCGTGTGGACTTTCACCCCACTTCTCGTCTCCATTGGTTATTTTTAATAAGTCTTTTAGCGATTGCGGTATAGGTAAGTTCGTTTCTTTTTCTATACGCGCTATTGCTGTATCACTAGCTCCTGGTGGTAATGTTTCTCTTATTTCTGAAAATTTTATTGAAATTACCGCTAACAATTCTTCTATCTTATTTTTCATAGTATGTATGTTTTTATGTAAGCTGCAATCTACCGAAATTCTATATTTTACATATACTTAAAAACCACACACAAAAACCTCTACTTTGTTTTTACTTTTTTTAAAACGATAAAGACTTTTTTAAAACTAACAAAATTCTAAAAACAAACATTTTTCTATTACGGTAAGTATATTTTTTAAACGTTTACAATCACACTACATTTTATTTTTAACACACTCACCTCTTTTTTGTGCTTTCTTATGGTTTTCCGTAGGGTAATTGTGCGGGTTTTGTTACTTTAGGGGCTATTAATTAAAAAAAGCCAACGGATTATAACAAGATTCAAGTAATATCGATGTTATAATAAAACCCTGAATAAATTAAACAACAAGTTTAAAATAAACTACATAACTTGCTTATATAACAACACTATATTTTATATAAACCTAAAAGGTTAGTAAACTTCATGAAGGACACAAATTTTATATTCTTATATACCTTTAATTAGCTTAAAGATTTATATTTTTAACAACTATTTCAAAAAAATTGTATATAGATTTAAATAAAACTCCATTCAACTGGAAATCAATACCATAAAATCAAAAAATGACAAGCATAGACCAAAGAACACAATTACAAAATCAAATATGGAAAATAGCCAACGATGTGCGTGGCTCTGTTGATGGATGGGATTTTAAACACTTCGTTTTAGGGACTTTATTCTATCGCTTTATAAGTGAAAATTTCACCGATTATATTGAAGCAGGTGACGATAGTATCAATTATGCAGCTTTACCAGATACAGTAATTACACCCGAAATAAAAGAGGATGCTATAAAAACCAAAGGCTATTTTATTTATCCAAGCCAGTTGTTTGTAAATGTGGTTAAAAATGCAGATGACAATGATGACTTAAATACCGATTTAGCTAAAATATTTACAGCAATAGAAAGTTCTGCAAATGGTTATCCGTCAGAAGAGGATATAAAAGGCTTATTTGCAGATTTTGATACTACAAGCAACCGATTAGGAAATACGGTAGGCGATAAAAATAGCCGATTAGCTGATGTTTTAAAAGGTGTTGCAGGATTAAATTTAGGTAATTTTCAAGACAATAAAATCGATTTGTTTGGGGATGCCTATGAGTTTTTAATACATAAATATGCAGCCAATGCAGGTAAGTCTGGTGGTGAGTTTTTTACACCAACAAACGTATCGCAACTCATTGCACAATTGGCAATGCACAAACAAGATAAAATCAATAAAATTTATGATCCTGCTGCGGGTTCTGGTTCATTGCTCTTACAAGCTAAAAAACATTTCGATAATCATATTATAGAAGAAGGTTTCTTTGGGCAAGAAATAAACCATACTACCTATAACTTGGCACGTATGAACATGTTTTTGCACAATATAAATTACGATAAGTTTCATATTGTGTTGGGTAACACCTTAATGAATCCACAATTAGGAGATGACAAACCCTTTGATGCCATCGTATCTAATCCACCATATTCTATTAAATGGAAAGGTAGTGATGATCCAACGCTTATTAATGATGATCGTTTTGCACCTGCAGGAGTATTAGCACCAAAATCAAAAGCAGATTTTGCGTTTGTACTACATTCATTAAGCTATTTATCAAGTAAAGGTAGAGCAGCATTGGTATGTTTCCCTGGTATTTTTTACCGTGGTGGTGCAGAACAAAAAATTAGAAAGTATTTAGTAGATAACAACTATGTAGAAACCATCATCAATTTAGCACCTAATTTATTTTATGGTACGAGTATAGCCGTTACGCTTTTGGTATTATCTAAACATAAAACCGATACTAAAACACAGTTCATTGATGCTAGTGGTGAAGACTTCTTTAAAAAAGAAACCAATAACAATGTGTTGTATGACGACCACATTGAAAAGGTGATGCAATTATTTGATAGCAAAGAAGATGTAAAACACGTAGCAAAATCTGTAGACAATAGCATAATTGCCAATAACGATTACAACCTTTCTGTTAGTTCTTATGTAGAAGCTAAAGATACACGCGAAAAAATAGATATTACAGAGTTAAATAAAGAAGTAGCAGCTACTGTTAAAAAAATAGACAAACTACGTGCCGATATTGATAACATTGTAAACGAAATTGAAGCATGAGCGAACTAATTTTATACACAACAGAAGATGGTTTAACTAAAATTAATGTTAAACTTGAAGAGGAAACGGTTTGGTTAACAATAGACCAAATGGCTGAACTATTCAATAAAAGCCGCTCAACAATTAATGAGCATATCCTTAATGTTTACAAAGAAGCAGAACTGCTCGAAACAGATACAATGAGAAAAATCGGAATTTCCGATTTTTCTACCAAACCCACTAATCACTATAACCTAGATGTAATTATTTCAGTAGGATACAGAGTAAAATCTGTACAAGGTACGCGATTTCGCCAATGGGCAACACAACGCCTTAAAGAATATATTGTAAAAGGCTTTACCATGGACGATGAGCGTCTTAAGAATCTTGGGGGTGGCAACTATTGGAAAGAGTTATTAAACCGCATACGTGATATCCGCTCTAGCGAAAAAGTCATGTACCGCCAAGTGTTAGACTTGTATGCTACAGCTACCGATTACGACCCTAAAAGCCAAGAAAGTTTAGCGTTTTTTAAAATTGTACAAAATAAATTGCACTATGCAGCGCATGGCAATACGGCAAGCGAAGTTATTTTTTTAAGAGTAGATAGCAACAAACCGTTTGCAGGCTTAACCAATTTTAAAGGCGACCAACCCACACAAGCCGAAGCCATGATAGCCAAAAACTTTTTACAAGAAAAAGAGCTAAAAGTACTAAACAACCTTGTAGCCGCCTATTTTGATTTGGCAGAACTAAATGCCATAGAAGAACGCGAAATGCGTATGGCGGATTATGTTACCGAGTTAGACAATATATTAGCCTCTACAGGGCGAAAAGTATTAGAAAACGTAGGCAAAATATCTAGTACTAGAGCCAAAGAAAAAGCCACGCAAGAGTATAAAAAATACAAAGCCAAAACCCTGAGTACCGTAGAAAAAGATTATTTAAAAACCCTAGCTGAACTAGAACAAACAGCGAAAAAACAAAGCCGTAAAAAATGAGCCAGTTAGATAAATTATTGGAAGGGGTTGATGTTGAATGGAAAACTTTGGGTGATAATGACTTTGTTGAGATAGCAAATTTTGGTAGGAAACCAGTTAAATCCTCTTTACGTATTCCTGGAAAAATACCTTATTATGGTGCTAATAATATTCAGGATTTTGTTGAAGGTTATACGCATGAAGGTACATATATTTTAATTGCAGAAGATGGTTCTGCAAGTTTAGAAAATTATTCTATTCAATGGGCGAACGATAAATTTTGGGCAAATAATCATGTACACGTAATTCGAGGTGTTAATAGCCTTGATAGTCGCTTTTTGTTTCATTATTTAACAACGGTCAATTTCATACCATTTTTATCAGGTGGAGGGAGAGCCAAATTGACCAAAGGTAAGATGACAACTATCCCAATCCCAATACCATGTCCTGATACCCCAGAGAAATCACTCGAAATCCAAAAAGGAATAGTTCGTATTTTAGATACCTTTACAGAACTTACTACAGAACTTACTACAGAACTTACTACAGAACTTACTGTACGTAAAAAACAGTACGAGTTTTACCGTGAACAATTACTAACTTTTGATAAAAAAGAAGTTAAACATTTACCTATGGATGATGAAAATGTAGGCGAGTTTATTCGAGGTAAACGTTTTGTCAAAACCGATATGATTTCAGATGGCGTTCCATGTATACACTATGGTGAAATGTATACACATTATGGTACATGGGCAAACAAAACAAAGTCATTTGTTAGTAAAGAACTGGTAGAAAGAAAAAATTTAAGACGAGCATTAAAAGGAGATGTTGTAATTGTAGCAGCTGGTGAAACCATTGAAGATATAGGTCAAGGAACAGCTTGGTTAGGTGAAGAAGGAGCTGTTATTCACGATGCTTGTTTTTATTACAAAAGCAATCTAAATCCTAAATATGTCGCTTATTTTACCAGAACAAGACAGTTTCATGACCAAATAAAGAAGCATATCCGTACAGGTAAAATATCAGCAATAAACTCAAAGGGTTTAGGTAAAGCATTAATTCCTATTCCATCGCCAGAAGAACAAGAGCGAATTGTAAACATCCTTGATAAATTTGATGTATTAACTACGTCAATTAGTGAAGGTTTACCAAAAGAAATAGAATTACGTAAAAAACAATACGAGTATTATAGAAACAAATTGCTAACGTTTCCAGAATAAAAAAATAGCTAGAAAAAGAATATGGGGCAATCATTAACAGAAATAGCACAAAAACTAGAAGACAGTCAAAAAAAGGTACAGTTAATCTACGCTTTTAACGGTACGGGTAAAACACGCCTATCACGTAAATTCAGATTGTTGGTAGATCCAAAAGTTTCTAACCAAGAACAGGAAGAGGAGCAAGTATCAGGTATTAAAGTAATGTATTACAATGCATTTACAGAAGATTTATTTTATTGGGATAATGATTTAGATGCAGACACTAACCGTAAGTTGTTAATTCGTCCTAACAATTTTACAGATTTAGCACTAGGCTTTTTAAAAGACCAAGGATTAGATGATAATATCGTAAAAAACTTTCAACACTTTACTACAGATTCTATAACACCGCTATTTAATGAGGAGTATACCAAACAAGATGAAAATGGTAAAAATATTGTTGTAAAAGCATATTCTGAAGTAACATTTTCTGTAGCTAGTGGTGATGACCAAAGCCAGAATAATATTAAAATATCAAAAGGTGAAGAAAGTAATTTTATTTGGTGTGTTTATTATAGTTTAATTGAACAAGTAGTTGAGCTTTTAAATATTCCAGAACCTGAAGATAGAGCAACCAATCAATTTGATGATGTAGAATATATATTTATTGATGACCCAATAAGTTCTTTAGATGAAAATCACTTAATAGAGCTTGCTGTCAATTTAGCTGAATTGATTAGAAAATCAAATGATATCAAATTTATAATTTCTACACACAATCCACTTTTTTATAATGTGCTTTATAATGAGCTTGGTTTAGCTAGAAAAAAGGGAGCTTTTATGTTGAGTAAAAATGAAGATGGTACGTTTAATTTAGACCCTAAACATGGTGATTCTAACAAAAGTTTTTCATATCATCTGTATTTAAGAGACGTAATAAAAAATGCAATTGATAATAATGAAGTTTCTAAATTTCATTTTGTGTTGTTGCGTAATTTGTATGAAAAAACAGCCAACTTTCTTGGTTATAGTAAATGGTCTGAATTATTACCAAAAGATAATAGAGAAGGATATGCTAGTCGTATTATGACTTTTTATAGCCATAGTACGCTATCAAGTGAAGAAGTAAGAGAGCCAACACCACCAGAAAAAGAAATGGTTAATTATTTATTTAAATATTTGCTAGATAATTCCAAATATTTACAAGAAGAGATAGAAATAGAACAAGCTTAAACAATAGTTGTAGTCCAATGAGTCAATATAAAACCATAGCAGAATCAAACAATTTCATTGTTTTAGATAACTACAAAAAGTTTTCAGAAGTAAATGAAACTCCTTCAGGTTATCAAACAGAAGCAGATTTAGAAAAAGAATTGGTACAAGATTTAATAAACCAAGGCTATGAGTATGTAAAACATCTAACCACACCAACAGCTATGTTGGCAAATGTGCGTGTACAATTGCAAAATCTTAACGATATGCAATTTACAGATAAAGAATGGGCACGTTTTGTAGAAGAGTATTTAGACAAACCAAGCGATAACCTAGTTGATAAAACAAGAAAGCTACACGATAACTACATTTACGATTTTGTATTTGATGACGGGCATATCCAAAACATCTATTTAGTAGATAAAAACAATATTTCACGTAATAAGGTTCAAGTTATTTCACAGTTCGAGCAGAAAGGCACACATGCCAACCGCTATGATGTTACAATTTTAGTAAACGGTTTGCCTCTAGTACAAGTAGAACTAAAAAAGCGAGGTGTTGCTATTCGTGAAGCGTTTAATCAAGTGCATCGTTATACAAAAGAGAGTTTTAATACAGAAAACTCTTTGTTTAAGTACTTGCAAATTTTTGTAATTTCTAACGGTACAAGAACACGTTATTTTGCCAATACTGTAAAGCGCAATAAAAATAGTTGGGATTTTACCATGAATTGGGCAGATGTAAAAAACAAGTCCATCAAAGATTTGAAAGATTTTACAGTAACATTTTTTCAAAAACAAACACTCTTAAATGTCTTGTTAACCTATTCGGTTTTTGATAGTAATAATACGTTACTAGTAATGCGTCCCTATCAAATTGCAGCAACAGAACGTATCTTATGGAAAATACAAAGTTCGTTTAATGCTAAAAATTGGGCAACTACAGAAAGTGGTGGTTTTATATGGCATACTACAGGTTCTGGTAAAACATTAACCAGTTTTAAAGCAGCACGTTTAGCAGCGACAAAATTAAAGTTTGTTGATAAAGTATTTTTTGTAGTAGACCGTAAAGATTTGGATTTTCAAACCATGAAAGAATACCAACGCTTTTCGCCAGATAGTGTAAACGGTTCAGACAGTACAGCAGGTTTAAAAAGAAATATAGATAAAACCGATAATAGAATTATTGTAACCACCATTCAAAAGTTAAATAACTTAATGAAAGGTGAAAATGATTTAGATATTTATCAAAAGCAAGTGGTCTTTATTTTTGATGAAGCACATCGCTCTCAATTTGGAGAAGCGCAAAAAAACCTAAAAAAGAAGTTTAAAAAATACTATCAATTTGGTTTTACAGGAACACCTATTTTTCCTGAAAATGCTTTAGGTTCAGAAACTACACAAAGCGTATTTGGTACAGAATTACATTCTTATGTAATAACAGATGCTATTAGAGATGAAAAAGTATTAAAATTTAAAGTAGATTATAATGACGTTCGTCCTAAATTTAAAGGGATTGAGTCGGAACAGGATTTAAAAAAACTATCCGCAGCAGAAAACAAAAAAGCCTTATTACATCCTGTTCGAATCAAAGAAATTTCAGAATATATTTTAAAACATTACAGACAAAAAACACACCGTACAAAAGGCAGTAATAGCGGTTTTAATGCCATGTTTGCAGTAAGTAGTGTAGATGCAGCAAAATGTTATTATGAAGAATTAAACAAGCTTCAAAAAGACAGCGATAAACCTTTAAGAATAGCAACTATTTTTTCTTTTGCTGCAAATGAAGCACAAGGGGCAATTGGTGAAATACAAGACGAAACCTTTGAGCCTACAGCTATGGATGTAAGTGCTAAAGAGTTTTTAACTAAAGCTATTAATGATTATAATGCCGCATTTAAAATGAATTATAGTATTGATAGTAAAGGCTTTCAAGATTATTACCGTGACCTTGCCAAACGTGTAAAAAATAAAGAGGTTGATTTATTAATTGTAGTGGGGATGTTCTTAACAGGTTTTGATGCACCTACTTTAAATACCTTGTTTGTAGATAAAAATTTACGTTATCACGGATTAATGCAAGCCTTTTCACGCACCAACCGTATTTACGATGCTACTAAAACCTTTGGTAATATTGTTACGTTTAGAGATTTAGAACAAGCAACAATAGATGCCATTACACTTTTTGGAGATAGCAGTACTAAAAATGTAGTATTAGAAAAAAGCTATAAAGAATATTTAGAAGGTTTTACGGATATAGCAACAGGTAACGCACGAAGAGGTTATATTGAAGTGGTAGCAGAATTAAAAGAAAAATTCCCAAATCCTAATGAAATAGAAACAGAAAAGGATAAAAAAGAATTTTCAAAACTCTTTGGTGAATATTTACGCGTAGAAAATATATTGCAAAATTATGATGAGTTTAATCATCTTAAAGAACTGCAAAGTATTGACTATTCAGATGAAGAGGCTATAGAAGCATTTAAAGAAGAAAACTTCTTAACAGATGAAGATATTGTAAGTATGCAAGCTATTGAAGTACCTGCAGAAAGAACAATACAAGATTACCGCTCTACCTATAATGACATTCGTGATTGGCTAAGAAGAGAGAAACAAGGAAATGAAGCAGAAGAGTCAGATATTGATTGGGATGATGTGGTTTTTGAAGTAGATCTATTAAAATCTCAAGAAATAAACTTAGACTATATTTTAGAATTAATTTTTGATAGTAATAAGAAAACCAAGAATAAGGCAGATTTAGTAGAAGAAATAAGACGTGTAATTCGTGCAAGTATAGGTAATAGAGCTAAAGAGGGTTTAATTGTAGATTTTATTAATGAAACCGATTTAGATGAAATAAAAGAAAAAGCAAATATCATAGATGCGTTTTTTGCCTATGCACAAGGAAAACAGAAAGCAGAAGCATCAGAATTAATTACAGATGAAAATTTAAATGAGGAAGCTGCAAAACGTTATATTTTAACCTCTTTAAAACGAAAATATGCGAGTGATAACGGTACAGAGTTAAATTCAATTTTACCAAAAATGAGTCCTTTAAATCCTCAATATTTAACTAAAAAACAAAATGTTTTTCAAAAAATTTCTGCCTTTGTAGAGAAGTTTAAAGATGTTGGAGATCGATTATGATCTCTTTAAGTAACTTGAATTTAATATGGAAAAGGATTATAATAAATATGGTTCAGCAGCAAAACAAGCTGCAGAAATAGGAGAAAACCCTGTTGACTCTTGGGAACAAGCTGTATCTACATATTTTACATCTGAAAGTTCAAAACAAAAAGGTTGTCCTAGAAATGCTTTTTTAGGGTTGTGTGAAGTTGGTTTAATAAAGGGGATAAAAGACGGTGTGTATCTTAAAAGTAAAAGAGAAAATCTTAACAAAAAATATGCAATAACAGCTGTTGAAATACTTAATGAAATCCCAAGTTTTACCCAAAAAGAACTATGGGATAAAGTAAGAGAAAAATTAGCTTTAGGTGAAAAAAAACATAATTCTCAAATGGATGTAGTATTAGCACTTTGGCAAAATAATTTAATCAAAAAAAATACCTTTTAAAAGTTTCAGAGATATAATGTTTGATAATTTATTTAAATTATATAGGAATAATACGGGTAAAAAAACACCTCTTGAAGACTTTACCACAGAAAGTTTAGCTAATATTTTTATACTTTACCCTAACATTGCTAATGATTTTTGTATTAACTTTTTAAAGCTTCCTAAGGATAATTATAAGGTTTCAACACAATATTACCAACATATCTCTACAAAAGCCTCTAATTGTATTATTGATTTAGTTTTTTTAAGTAAAAATCATGTTTGTTTTGTAGAGAATAAAGTAGAATCTCTAGAAGGAAAAAATCAGTTAAAAAGATATACAATTGCATTACAAGAAAACCATTTAAAAAAAAAGAAATACTTAAGATATTGTACAAAATATGCTGACCCCAAAACAATTAATCAGGATTATGTTGATTTTTCACAATACAGATGGTACGAACTAGCCCATTTTTTAAGCAGGTATGAAGAAAACCTACTTATAAAAACTTATTTAGATTTTTTATACAATAACAATATGAGCCAAGATAACACCATAAAAAGTGAGCAACTTTTAACTATAGAACATTTAAGAAAAACTATAGAAATAATTGAATTTCATATAGATAATAGTAAGTCAAATTTTTCAAAGTTTTTTGGCGCTGCTAGTAATATTAATAAAAATACAAATTGGAATCAGATTAAATCTCAAAATAGGATATGTTTTTATCAAGAGAATGTATTAGTTTCAAAAACAAATCAATATTCAGAAGTTTTATATGCCATAGAATTTGATGAGTTAAAAATGGTTACACAAATTTATGTTGACAAAAAACATGAGCAATACCCAAATATCGTAAATGAAATTGTAGAAGGTGTTTTTATAAAAAGTTTTTTTGAATATGGAGTAGCTTTAAGACTTGAAGAAAATTTAGCTAATTATTTAAATAATACTGATGGAGATAAATTAATACAAGAATGGTATTATAATAGTTTTAATAAGTTGAAACAATGGATTAAAAATACTTCTAATTTACAATGGCATGATTATATAAAAAATTAAATTAATAATGGTTTCTAACTATAGATATACATTATTCTTAAAACAAGAAAGCAATCTTTCCTATATTCATTATAAGGAAAAGAAAGGAAAAAAAGTAAACTTTAAAAAGCCTATTACTCAAAAAGGAGTTCCTAAAATATACGTAATCAAAACAGAAAATGAAATTATATACGTAGGTTATGCAAATCAATCATTAGGTCTAAGACTGGGGCAAGGTATGCGTCCAAAAGGTGTAAAAGGGTACCATGGCTACAAATGGAAAGATAAATATGACATGGTTGAACTTTTAGTATTTACCTTTGAAAATATGGGCCTTAATTTTGATAACAAAAAAAATCAAAAGCTTTTTTTTCAGGCAGTAGAAGCGGAATTAGTCTATAAAATACGTTTTGAAACAGGAAATTGGCCTATGCATCAAAACGAAATTCATTTCAATAACCATGTTGATAAAAATAAAGTTTTACAAATTGTAGATAGTATTTACAAAACCCTAACAAATAGATGACAAATCGCCCACAAACCATACAAATATTTTTACCAGATGGCTCACCAACCAGTATTCGTGAAGCAGAAATTACCAGTAGACTAGTAAAAGCTATTTTATTCCCTAGAAATAAAATACAAGAAGTAAGTCAACGAGAAATGGTTCGTTATACAGGAGTATATTTTTTATTTGGTCCTTCAGAAGATGGTACAAAACCTATTGTTTATATTGGTGAAGGAGAAGATTGTTTTACCCGAATACAATCGCATAACCGTGAGAAAGACTTTTGGACGCATTGTGTTATTGTTGTTTCGAAAACAAATGACTATAATAAAGCTGATAGTAAATTCTTAGAACATTACTGTATAAAAAAAGCAGAAGAAGTAGGAAGGTATAAACTATACAATGGTACTGGCTCTAATAAACTATCTATTTCAGAAAGTAGAGAACATGACTTATTAGATAATTTTGAGACTGCTAAAATTTTACTTGCAACTTTAGGCTATCCTATTTTTGAAGAAAAACGAAAAGCTACAACCCAGAAAGAATTATTCTACTGTAAAGGTAAAGATGCTTCTGCTATTGGAGAACTAACCGATGATGGTTTTCTTGTTTACAAAGGCTCTAAAAGTAACTTAAAAGAAACCAAATCTATTGGTTCTTGGGTATCTAGAATTAGAAAACAACTCATAGAAGACTCTATTTTAAAAGAAGAAAACGGATTATATATTTTTCAATCAGATTATGTTTTTAATTCTCCTAGTGCCGCTGCTGCAATCGTTTTAGCTAGAGCCGCTAATGGTTGGACAGAATGGAAAGACAAAACTGGTAAAACCTTAGATGAATTAAAAAGAAAATAATCTTGTACACTTTTTAAAATGAAAAACTTTTTAGTGTACAGTCTCTGTACACTTTTTTATTTGGTTCTTTTTTTGGTGTACAAAAACGAGAAGATATTTTTAACATTAAGTTCAGTAGAGCTAAATCTCATGTATGGGAGTTACTTGTAATCTTAAGATTTCTCAGTCGCATACTCCTTCGAAATGACCGCTATCGAGAAAAAGATTGCTTCGTCCTTCCTCCTCGCAATGACGATAAAAAAACCGTCCTCAGGAAGCAAGCCGAAAATTACACCGCAAGAAACGTTATAAATGAAAAGCTGTTTGAGCGATAGCGAGTTCTTTTCATTTAGTTTCGAGGATGATAATTTTCGAGTGAAGGTTTCGAAAGACTAGATTTTTTGGTTCTTTTTCATCAATGGAAAAAGAATAATGCTACTATAAACAAAACGGTCATTTCGAACCGAGCAGTAGCGAAGTGTGATTAAACCCCATGAATAGGAGTTACTCACAAACACATACTTTCATTTTGTCTTGATACAAAACGAAACAAAAATAGGTCGGTTTTTACTCATAAGTCTTCTTTACTTTGCAGTGACAATAATAAAACGTCATTACGAACGAAACGCAGTAGAGTGATGCAATCTCAAAAACAAAATAACTGTCATTTCGAGTGAAATTCATGAAACACAGTGAAGTGAATTTTGTATCGAGAAGTATTTGGTAGTAACAAGGTTCTCGATACTATTTTGTTTCACTTGGTTACACAAAATCACTCGAACTGACAATTAAAACGTTATTACGAACAAACACTGAGCACAATTAAAGCGGAAAGTGACGTAATCTCATGAATCAGAGTAACTCATAACATTAAGACCTCTCACATCCATTCGAGGTGACGGTACCCGAGAAAAAGATTGCTTCGTCCTTCACTCCTCACAATGACGGTTATAAAATGTCCTTAGAAAACAAGCTAAAAATTAACAACAAACTGTCACTTCGAGTGAAATTCTTGAAACATAGTGAAGGGAATTTTGTATTGAGAAGTATTTGGTAGTAACAAGGTTCTCGATACTATTTTGTTTCACTTGGTTACACAAAATCACTCGAACTGACATTTAAAACGTTATTACGAACAAACACTGAGCACAATTAAAGCGGAAAGTGACGTAATCTCATGAATCAGGGCTACTCATAATATTAAGATTTCTCGCTATCGCTCGAAATGACGAGAAACGAGAAAAAGATTGCTTCGTCATACCTCCTCGCAATGACGATAATAAAACGTCCTCAGGAAGCAAGCCAAAAATTACATCTAACTGTCACTTCGAGTGAAATTCATAAAACATAATAAAAAGGAATTTTGTATCGAGAAGTATTTGGTAGTAACAAGGTTCTCGATACTATTTTGTTCCACTACGTTGCACAAAATCACTCGAACTGACATTTAAAACGTTATTACGAACAAACACTGAGCACAATTAAAGCGGAAAGTGACCTAATCTCATAAATTAAGGGTTACTCATAACTTTAAGACCTCTTAACTTACTTCGTAAGCTATCTTCGAGTTGACTAAAACCAAGAAAAAGATTTCTCAGTCGTAACCTCCTTCGAAATGACCGTTATCAAGAAACTCCCCTCCTTTTGTTATTGCTTGTAAAAAACTCTTACGTCTTCTGCTTGTAATTTTAATAAGTCGTCTTTCACTCTAACTCTTATTAAATGCATTCCTTTTGAAAGGTTTTCAGATATTTTAAGCCTCCATAGGTGTTTACTTTTTGTAGTTGGTTTGGGCATTTTAGATAGTTTTTGTCCTTTATACCTTTCTAATTCTTGAAGTAAATAAAATCTTTTTAACTCTGGTGCTACTCCTTGATAATACTCCATAGATTGCCATGTTGTACCATCAAAAGAAAGCTCAACTTTTGTAGATTCTCCTCCTGCAAACACATTCGCATATACATAAGGTTCATTTAAAATGTTCATTTCTGTATCCCATTCTTTGTTCTCTGGAACCCAAATATGCATTTGCTTTTCTATAGGTGCTCCAGAAACCTTATAACTAAGGTGATAATCCTTATCTTCTGTTTCTAAGAACCAATATCCTTTTGGGGTACCATCATACATCATCGCAAATGGAACTCCATGAATATCGTGCGCTCCTTGCCACCAAGCACCACAAACCGCTCCTCCTACTAACTGATGAACTGCTGGTTTCTGATTTCTTTGAAAGTAGCTATGGTATTGTGTATGTGTATGCCCCGCAGCAATCAATACTTTGTCAAAAGGATTCATTAATGATATGAATTCTTCCTTATTACTTGTATACTCCAAAGGGATATGCGTAAAAACTTTTATCGAGTTATACTTGGTTGCAAACTTCTTAGTAATGTGAGACACAAATGTTAATTGATCTTCATCAAACTTACCTATATACTCACGATTATTTATTGGGAAATTGTTGTTGAGCACCAAAAACAGGTTGTTTCCGTATTCAAAAGCATAGTACGAAGGTCCAAACGAAGCTTCGTAAGTTTTGTCTCTATTAGAAAGTTCTTGTTCTCCAAAGTTTAAATCGTGATTCCCTATTACATAAAACACAGGTACTCCAATCAACCCTAATGATTCTGATAGAGGTTTAAATATGTTAAGATTATCAAACGAAAGATCTCCTAATGGAATTATTAAGTCTGGTTTGTTTTTTACTAATTCTTCTGTTACTAACTTATTAACATGATGAATATCATCAATTACATCTGATTGAGGATCTCCTAACAACGCTATTTTCACCTTGTCTTTTTCCTTATTAATATATAACGGAAAATCAAATGATTTTTTATTGGTTAACTCTTGAAATAGATAGTAAAACTTCAAATTATTTTGTGGGGTACGTGGTGAAACGTACCCCTTTGGTTTGATAATAAATAGTGGATTATTCTCTAAAGTCTTTATTTTATAAATCCCTTTAGTATTTGTTGCTACAACATCTTTTCCATTGCTTACAAGTATACCTTTAAGGACTTTATCTCCTTTGTCATAAATTCCATTTTTATTCTTATCATGATAAACTCTTCCTGAAATTTTAGGCAATTGCCCTAAAGCTACTTGTACTATAAGTACTAATAAACCGAAAAGAAATCTTGATCTACTCATTAGTTTTTACCTTTAAGATTTCTAGAACCTTCCCTAAAAGATCGCTATTTTCATAAACTCCTTGTAATTTATCTGATTGTGGACCGTATGCAAACAAAGGCACCATTGCTCCTGTATGATCGTGAGTAGTAAAGTCTCCTTCAATCATATGGTTTTCTACATTTCCTTGTGGAATAGAAAACCCTGAAGTTTCATGATCTGCTGTAACAATTACTAAGGTATTTTTATTAGCATCTGCAAATTTTATCGCTTCAGTTACCGCCTTGTCAAAATCAATTCCTTCTGCTATAATTCCATGGGTATCGTTAAAATGTCCATAACTATCTATTTGAGCTCCTTCTACCATTAATAAAAATGATTCTTTTTTCGACTTTAAAAAAGACAAACTACGTTGAGTTGCTTTTGCTAAAAAATTACCTCTTCCTTGCTTGATTCCTGGCATACCTCCTTCTGCTGTAAAAACTCCTACTTTTTCTTCATCATTAGCAATTTCTTCAATAGTATTTTTAATACTGAAGGGCATCGTTTGTTTATTTAAGAAGTGTTTTGCTCCACCACCTATAAACAATGAAATCTCACTTTTTTCAAGATCTCTTGCTATTTGTTGCATATGTGATCTATCTTTTTGATGTGCGTAAAAAGCCGATGGAGTTGCTCCTGTAATTTCATCAGTAGTAATTAAGCCAATATTATAATTGTGTTCTACTAATAACTCACTGATGTTTTTTACTGGTTTGCCATCTGGTCCTACACCAATTGCTCTATTGTATGTTTTAACTCCAGTTGCTATAGCAGTACCTCCTGCAGCAGAATCTGTTGTAAAATCGTCTGAAGATTGTGTTTTTAAAAACCCAACACTTCTTAATTGAGTTAATGTTAAATTTCCACCATTTGCTAAAGCTGCTGCTGAAATTTGAGATACTCCATTTCCATCACCAATTAATAAGATGATATTTTCTACTTTTTTGTTTTTTTGATCGTAGGCGAATGTAGGTTTGTAAACTTCTGATTTTTCTTTATTGAAGCTCACTCTTTTTGATAAGCTTTTTAGGTATTTAGTAGCTTCAAAAGGTTGATCGGTATTTATAAAATCAACTTTTAAATCTGTAAAAACTTTCCAAGCTGACTCTGAATCTGGTGCTCCCCAAAAACGAAAAGGCTTGTTTAAATTGTGTGCTGTTTCAATTACTTTTTTTACTCTTTTAAGATCATCTGCAACCATTCTTCCTTTTCCGTTCCATACAGAATAGTTTTTATAATCAACACTAATTAACCCAACCTTATTCCAAGCTTCTTGGTTTAAAATCTTAGTTAATTTTTGATGGTCGAATTGTATATAATCCGGATAGTCTACATAATCTTTGACCTGTGGTTTTCCACCTGAAATAACAAACTGTATATTTTCATTTTTAGTTAAATCAGGATACTTCTTTAATATTTTTACTAAATGATTTAACGTACTGTAAGGTTCTGACTTTACATCTATTAACAACTGTATTTTGTGTGTAAGTTGAAGATCATTCTTTAAAGCAGTTCTTAAAGGATCTAAATAAAGCGACTCTATAGTGTGTTTGCTGATAATCTCAGCTGTTTCGTGTGCTACAAATAGGGTATTATCTTTGAATATTACATCTATTTCTAAAGAATGAACTCCCGCTGCATAGGCTTTCCAAAAAGGAACAGATTGTTTATAATCGTTGTGAGAATGTACTTTATAAGTATAGTTTGAGGTTTGTGCTTGTATAGCTCCTACCCCTAATATTAGGTATAAAAATATCTTTTGAATAAATTTCATTTTATGCATTTATAAAAAAGATGCCGCCTCAACGACATCTTTTTGTTAAACTTAAATTAAACTAAAAAAATGACTAAAATTACCATCCTATGTTTTGCTTGATTCCTGAAGAGATAATTGCTTCATTAGGAATTGGCCATACATGCATATAACTAGGGTCAAAATTTCTTGCTTGCCACACTTGTTCAACAGTGTAGTCTGAATCTGGGTTTGATCTATCTGTATGAATTCTACCATATAAAGGTTTACTATATACTTCAGCAGCATCTCCCCAACGTACTAAATCGTAATGTCTGTTAGCAAACTCACCAGCAAACTCAACTCGTCTTTCGTGCTTTATATCTTCTAATGTAGCATTGGTAACTGGAGCTAATCCTGCTCTTTCTCTTACGCTGTTTAAATCAGCATCTCCGTTTCCTCCTTGTTGTATTAATGCTTCCGACTTCATTAACAATATTTCTGCATAACGCAGTATTGGAGTATTATATAGTGTTGTTGGTGAGTTACCGTTGGAATTTATATACGTTCCTACTGGATTTTCAAATGTATACTCATACATGTATTTGTTGAACTGAAACCCTGATAGTGAGTTTTCTGATTGGTATCTTTTTGTTTCTCCAAAAAATTCAAACTCGTCTCCAAATTTTAAGATGGTTACTTCTCTTCTTGCATCGTTAGGTTCAAATTCGTTATACAAGCTTTCTGTTGGTGTATAATATCCCCAACCGTTATATTGCCCCCAGCCTTTATTTTCTAACATTACACCTGGTAAAATACTTCCGCCTTCAACACCTGAATTAGCAGACCAAATATATTCACTCGTCCAGTTATTAAGATGACTGTGTAACAACCTGAAATCTTTTTTTGGATTATCTGTATCAATAAGTGCTCTACCTGACCCTGAATTTGTTACTGCATCACAATAAGTTACCACATTAGCATATTTAGAACTGTCGTATTGTGCCCAATACAAATAGGTTTTTGCAATATATGCTAAGGCTGCATCTTTATGTGCGCGTCCGTAATCACCTTCTCCCATTTCAGTAAAAAGAGGTAATAAATCTGCTGCTCTTTTTAAGTCTTTAACAATAAATTCATAATTTTCTATGACGCTTTGTGGTCGTTTATAACTTCCTGCTTCATTGTTCATATTATCTTCGGTAACAATAGGGATACCTCCATTTTTATCATTATCTCCATAGGTATGTGCTAACCAGAAATAATGAAACCCCCTCATAAAGTAAGCTTCGCCTAACAAACGATTTTTAGTTGACTGACTAATATTCATTTGCGGAACATTTAAAATAATATCGTTCGCTCTCCTTATTATCTTATAACTTTGAGGATACATCCAAGAGGTATATCCTTCATCTCCAGTTATATTAAAATTTTTCACATTATCTGCTGTAGCATTTAGTCGCCCTGTTACCATATCATCTGATGCATTAATGTACCAAAAGAATCCTCTTCCAAACATATCATCATCTTTCATATAATAATATAAACTGTTTACTGCTTCCAAAGCATCTTGTTCTGTTTTCCAAAAGTTTTCATATGAAGTACTTCCTAATGGATCTAGATTTGTAAAGTCATCTGAACAGGAAACAAATCCTACTTGAATACTTACGATGTATGCAATTAGTTTTATATATGTATTTTTCATCTTCTTATTTTTTATTTTGTTATAATGACAATGATATTCCTGCTGAGATAGTTCTTGCTGAAGGATATCTTCCAACATCTAATCCCTTACCTCCTACTTCAGGATCCATTCCACTATAATTTGTGATTGTAAACAGGTTCTCTCCTGAAACATAGATTCTTAATGATGATTGACTTAATACAGAACTCATTTTACTTGTTGGTACTGTATAACCTAGTGTTACGTTTTTAAGTCGTAAGTAGGAAGCGTCTTCTAAGTACCAGCTTGAAGTGGTTCCGTACGTTTGATTATTATCTTGTGTAGACAACCTCGGAATGTTTGTATTTGTATTTTCAGGAGTCCAAGCGTTTAATACACCATTATCTAAATTATATCCTTGTTGAGAAGCATTGAAAGCTGTAAACTTATATGCATTAAATACTTTAACACCTCCTACTCCTTGGAAGTTCATATTTAAATCAAATCCTTTATAATCTAAATTTAATCCTAAGTTATAGGTTACTTCTGGTAAATAACTATCCATAAAAACACGGTCGTTATTATCTATTTTACCATCGTTGTTTGTGTCTTGAAACTTAAAATCTCCCGGTACTGCGTTAGGCTGTATTAATTGCCCATCTTTACTATGTGCATTGACTTCTTCTTGTGATTGGAAAATTCCTAAGTAAGGCACTAAGTAAGTTGAGTATAATTCTTTTCCTACTACAGATCTGTATGGGTATAATGTGCTTCTAACATTATCTGAGTGTGCTATATAATCAATTCCACTACTGTTATACCCATTAAGGTTCATTAATTCATTATCAAGAAAACTAGCGTTTGCACTAATACTATAATTTAAGTCTCCTACATAATCTTTATACGAAACTGCAAATTCATATCCTGTGTTTTTAACTTCTCCTCCATTTACATCTGCAGCCGACGTTCCTTGGTGAATATCTTCTAGTCCAGGAATAATCATTCCTTTTGTGGTTTTCTCAAAATAATCGGCAACAATAGAAAGTCGATTGTTGAATAAATTCATATCAATTCCAAAATCTAAAGATTCTGAAATTTCCCATTTAAGGTTAGGGTTTGATTGTCTTCCTACATACGTACCTTTATCGTCTAAAGAACCATCTGCTCCTAAAATAACATTTGTGGTGTTTAAAGGAACATCAAAAGAGTAATACCCTACAGAGTTTATATTTCCTATTTGTCCCCAAGATGCTCTTACTTTTAAATTATTAATAGTTTCAATATTAAAGAAATCTTCTCCTGATATTTTCCATGCTGCTGAAGCTGATGGAAAATAATCTGCCTGATTTTCTTTAGCTAAACGTGAGGTTTCATCTCTACGAATACTTCCTGATAAGAAATACTTACCTTTATAGTTATATAGCACCCTTCCTATTGCAGAAGTTAAAGCATCCTCGTACACATCTGTCTCTGGAGTTCTAATTACTGATGCATTAGACATGAATTGATTGAAAGGTTCTTCACTACTAAATCCTTCTCCTTGCTGGAAATAGTATTCGTAATCGGTAAACTGTGACGAGTAAACAGCGGTAAGATCTAAATTATGATTTCCAAAACTCTTTTTATAGCTTAATTGATTATCCCATACCCAACGCTTAGTATCTGAGTAACTCTGATATAAATAATTGTTTAAATTCGTTCTTCCTAACTCAGGAATTTTTGGAGAAAACTTTTTATATTTCGTATCCGTAGTACTATAGCTATAACTCGTTTTAAACTTTAATTCGTCCGTAATGTCGTAGTTAAGGTATACGTTAGCGTTTAAGTAATTAACAGGATTACTAATATCTGGACGTAACAACAAGGCTACAGGATTATATACGTCTCCGTAAGCTCCTGCATAATTTGATAAATTTTCTGGTACTACTCCACTAAAATTTCCGTTTGCATCACGTATTGGTGCTGATGACGGCATGTATAATGCATTTACAATACTACCTGAGTAAGAACTTGTTGAGTTTGTACCTACTGCTTCACTTCTTGAATAATACACATTTTCACCTATAGTAATATTATCTGTAAGGTGTATGTCTGTTTTTACTCTAAGAGAAAAACGTTCTGAATAGGTATTTAGTAATAATCCTTCTTTTTTATGATAACCAAAAGAGGTCATATAATTCATCTTATCAGTAGCACCACTTATATTCATATTGGTATTGTACATAGCTCCTGATCTAAAAATAGCATCCATCCAGTTAGTACGTGTTACTTGACCCCATGGATTTTGTTCTGCATCGTGAGCAGACTGTCTTGGAGCACCTGCATTATCTGCCGCCATATTGTATACATCTGCTTGTTGCTTTGCATTTAAAGGCGTAGGTAATTTAGCTGCTGATTGCACACTGCTATAAAAGTCAAAACTAATTCTTGGTTTTCCTTTTTTCCCTTTTTTAGTTTCAATTACAATAACACCAGAAGCTGCTTGTGCTCCGTATATTGCAGCAGCTGCTGCATCTTTTAAAATAGATACCGATGCGATGTCATTAGGATTAATTGCTGGCCCGTAATACGGTACACCATCTACAACTGTAAGAGGTTCTTCATTCGCAAAAGAACCGTACCCCCTAATTACTACTTTACCGTCTTCAGATGGATCTCCTCCTTGTTGTAAAACAGTTACACCAGATACACTTCCTTGTAAAAAATCATTTAACGTAGATACTGGCCTACTAGACATAGATTCTATGTTTTCTACTGTTGAAATTGCTGAAGTAAGATCTCCTTTTTTTGCACTACCATAACCAATTAGTACTACCTCATCTAAAACGCTCGACTCTTCATTAAGTGCTATTGAAAACTCTTGGCTTCCCGAAAAAGGAAGTTCTAGTGTTTGAAACCCTATAAAAGAAACTACTAAGGTTCCTTGATCTTTATTTACACTTAGCGTAAACTTACCATCAAAATCGGTAGCTGCTCCATTCTTACTTTGCTCTTTAATAAGAACAGTTGCTCCGGGAATGGGTTCTCCGTCTGTTTTAGACACAACGGTACCTTTTAAAATAGTTTGTGCTACCGTTCCGGAGACTACCCCGAAACATAATAACAATATAAATAAATAGTGTTTTTTCATTTGATAATTTAGGTTTTGATTCTGAGACGAATCTATTTCAAGATGCTTTTTAAAGAGGGTCAAATGGTTTCAAAAAGGAGTACTTATATTTCAAAAAGCCTCATAAAAACACCTTAATTCTTACACTTTTGTTTCAGTAACCTTCTGCTAACATTAGCCTAATCTGAAGCTAACTTTTATACTACTACTTTTTGTTCTTTGTAAGCTTTAGGACTCATATTAAAATGCTTTTTAAATTGCCTGCTAAAATATTTTGGATTGGCAAAACCGCACTCAAAACTAATTTCTGAAATGTTTAATACATTTTGACCTAATAGGTGTTGT
This sequence comes from Tenacibaculum mesophilum, assembly GCF_003867075.1. Classification (NCBI taxonomy): domain Bacteria; kingdom Pseudomonadati; phylum Bacteroidota; class Flavobacteriia; order Flavobacteriales; family Flavobacteriaceae; genus Tenacibaculum; species Tenacibaculum mesophilum. The sequence goes on from NZ_CP032544.1 coordinate 1,445,096, forward strand.
GCTTTTTGAAGTCTTAGGTTAATTAACACTTCTGAAGGAGATTGTTTGAGTATTTCTTTAAAAACACGGTAGCATTTTACTTTAGATATTTCTAATTTTTCTTGAAGACTTTCAATATTAAAAGTATGATCGTGCAAGCACTCATGCATATAAGTAAGTGCCTTTTTTACTAGCTTTTCGTTTGGTGATAGTAATTGCTCGTCTTTATGATTCTCAATCCAACCGATGTGACTTTCTGTTTCAAATAGTTTTTTTCTGCTGCTTAGTAAGTTGGTTAGCTTTGCTTGCAAAAAAGTTTTACTTACTGGAAGTTGAATGGTAACATCTATTCCTAATTTAGTAACTTCTTCCATTTGAAAGTATCCAATTTCTTCTGATAGATATAATATAGGACAGTTAGATAGTTTTATATTTTCTTTACGGTTTTCTAAGAACTGTACTACTTTATTTGTAAGTTTTACATCATAAAATACTATAGTATCTACATTGAGACTTGAAAGTGCTGAAAATAATTTATCTACATTGTTTTCAAATATTAAATGATAAGCTTCTTCTCCCAATAATGATTGTAATATCCCATAGTTCATTTCACTAGTCAATACCAACACTTTATGTTTGCCTTGTGGGAGCTCATTTATCATCCCTATATGATTCCACTGTATCATTGAGGCTTTTTCTGAGGTTACTTTGTGAAAGGGTACTTCTACTTTTATTGAAATAATTCCTTCTTCAGAATTATTTATATCCAACTTTCCATTTAATTCTAATAGTAAATCTTTCGCTGCTTTAAAATAAGGACTATAGCGTTGTAAACTTTTTATATTATTAACTAAAATACCACTATCAGAATTTACTTTTAGTATTAGTTTGTTTTCTTTTTCGGTATAGGTTATTTGTATGTTACTACCTTGATTACTATACTTTATAAAGTCATTGAAAATATATTTATAAAAAAGTTTAAAACGAAGTAAATCAATAGTTATCCACTTGTCTTCTACTTGGGTTTGATAGCTAAGATTTATTCCTGATTGTAGTAATTTTCGTTCTAAATTTTGGGTTAAATGATGTAAGAATGTATTGATTTTTATTACCGATTTTTCTGTAGTATTTATACGGTTTACTTGCTCTAGAAAATCCCACTCCGTTAATACATCTATCATGGTTTTCGCTTGACTAACTAATTTTGTTTGTATTTCATTTGGAATGTTATTTTGCTGACTATATTGTAGCATTTGCATTAATGGCTTTTTAAACTCTGCCAATACAAACGTTTTAAATTTATCTATTTCAAAATCTTCGTTTTTTAATTTGTGATGTAAAGCCAGTACTTCTTCTTTTTGTTTGATAATTTTTCGGTTTTGATCTTCGAGCTTTACATTAGCTTTTATTAAGTCTTTCTTCTGCTTATTAATTATAGCTGTTCGTTCATTAATTTTTTGTTTAAGTTTTTCTTGGTAAATTTTATCTTTACGAACTTTATACCCTAAACCTAAAATGAGTATAATTACCCCTCCTGATGCTAAACTCCATGCAAACCAAGAGGTTTTATAAAAGGGTGGGGCTATTATTATTTTTATAGAAAATATATTTGTTTTAGAAGCACTTAAACTATTTTTCACTTCTAAAACATATTCTCCAGGTGGTATTTTCTTATATAAAATAGGGGTTGTTCTATACACTCTCCAATCTTTATCAAAGCCTCTTAACTTATATAAAATTAAATTTTCATAATTTTTTCGGTAGGCTACAGGGGTTATATCTAGGCTAATATTGTTTTCTGAAAATGTTTTTTCTACTACACTATTATTATTATTATTATTATTATTTTCTACCCCATCTATTTCTACAACTAATTGAGGGAGATTCTTATTAAACTCTATTAATTCAGGAGCGAAGTAATTAACTCCATTAATACCACCAAAATACAACACCCCCTTGTTATCTTTATAATAAGCTCCTTCTGAAAACTCTGGAGCTTGCCATCCTTCTTCTGGATGTAAGACATTTACTTTATAGTTTTTTCTATTTATTGAAGCAAGACCTTTAGTTGTACTCACCCATATGTGTTTTCCTTTAAGAATTACACTGTAAACCATATGGCTTGGTAAGTTTTCTTTCTCTGAAATAGTTTTTACTACTCCTTTTTTACGATCAAAAACTGTTACTCCCCCCAAAGTTGCTATCCAATACAACCCTGTTTCTTCATCTTTATCAATACTATATACACTATTACCTGTTAAACCATTTTCTGTAGTAAGGTGATGTTTTTCTCCATTATTCCTATTAAATAGGATCATTCCATTATTTTCTGTTGCTAAAGCCAGTTCTTCACCATTAACAAAAACGTCTCGAATATGATATGCTTTTAAAAACTCGCTCCCTTCAACATTTTCAAACTTATTTTTTTTTGTGTTGAACACTGCAATTCCTCCCCAACAAGCAAACCAAATTCTACCATCGTTAGTTTCTGTCATTGCATAAATCCTATTTGCTGGTAGTAAAGGATTCTCTTTTGCTGCGTAATAAGACACTTTTGTTTTATTTATGTGAATTAGTCCTGCATAAGTACCAACCCAAATAGAACCGTCTGTAGCTGTATATAAACTACGTATTCTTTCCCAATCTTTATTTTCTTTTGCTTTCTCTAATCGTTTTTTAATAAAACATTTGTCTGATTTACTATAGTTATATAATCCTTTGGTATAATAACCTAACCAAAGATTATTATCGTTGTCCATTGTTATAGCTCTTACAGTTTCATTAGGCAAATGCCTATATTCTACAGGATGGGGAGCAATAGTGTTTATATGTTCAGACCCAACGTAAGCCATACTTAATCCTCCATCTTTATGACCTAACCAGATGTTACCAAAGCTGTCTTCATAAATTTTTTCAATTTCATTTCCTGTAAAACTGTAAGGGTTATATAAATCGTAGGTATAGTGCTCTATTTTTGTTTCGTGAATATCTACCTGATTATTTCTTATTACATAAAGCCCACTTTTTCTTGTTGCATACCATATATTTCCTTTTCTGTCTTGATAAGATTCATTAATAATTACTTCAGGAAACTTGTTAAGTAATAATTGATCATTAATTAGTTGTTTGTTTGTTTTTACTTGTGTTTCGTTTACCTTCAGGAAACTCATTCCATCAAACTCTAAATATTGTCCGCTTTTAGTTTCTACTACAAGGTTATTTTTCTTTGATAGCTTTAGGTTTACAGGCGTTTCAGAAAAATAAAAGTTTTGAAAGATTGATTGATTTACAAACCTACTTACGGTATTATTATCTGTTAAACACCAAATTGTTTTAGTCCCATCTCTTTGTAGACTATAAATTACATTCCCTGCAAGAGAAGTTGAGTCGTTATTTATATGTTTGAAAACTTTAAAATCTTTACCATCATAACGATTAAGTCCATCCCAAGTGGCAATCCATAGTCGTCCTTTAACATCACTTATAATATCATTTACTGAGTTATTGGAGAGTCCATCTTTTGTAGTTAATGTTTTAAATTTTAACGATTGACTAAGACTTGTAGTAACAATTAAAAAAAAGAAAAAAAACAACCTCATACCAAACAATTTCATCTTTTATAACCGACAAAACTACTTTAGAGAAAACACAGATTAACCACAGTAAAATTAAGTTTTGATTACCTAAATGTTAATATTCCAACCTACTATATAACTAAGGATTGTTAACTAATTATAAATTATATTAATACTAAATTTTAGCCCTTTTTTATATAAATATAAAAAAGGGAAAGCCTTACTTATTTTACGGTTTTTAAAAAGTTTAAAGAGTACTAATATCCTATTTTTAAGAAATTTAAAACAACTAATTATGTTACAACACATTTCAACCTTAGGATTGACATTAACAAAAAAAGAACAAAAACTTGTTCTAGGTGGTGCATTACCAACATGTAGAGTGTGCTTTGATTATTGTAAATCTCAAAACTTTCAGACTAAAGAAGAGTTTAGTGCTTGTTTTTATGATTGCAAACAAGAGCTTTGTTAAATTTTAAAAGCGGACTTTCGTCCGCTTTTCTTTTATCTACATGTTTTTAAAATACTCTTCTTATAAGTTTTTTATGTACTTATAAGGTAATACTAAATTTGATAATTGTATTAGTGGTAGCTGAGTTTCGGTTACTTCAGAGAATACTGACAAATCAAATGAAAAATAGGCTTCTGTTGTTGTTGGTTTTTTATCTTCATACCATTTTTCTAGTGCTTTTGCTAACTGACATACAAAAGGTGTATCAGAAGTAATTTCTTCTGAACATCCTTCAGTCGGTATTGTATAGTCTTCTGGAATTTTAAAAGAAAAAGGTGTGTATAATAACACTGGTAATTGAACCGGTGGTAAATCACTTTTAGCTGTTTCTTGTAAATAGTAATTCCAATAACTTGTTACCTTAATTGTTTGTTGATGTAATTGATCGTACGTAAAGAATGTTTTAAAGAATGTTGCCAAATGTTCTGACAAAGACATACTGCTTCCATTCTCATCTAAGATTTTAGCTATATTAATTTTAGTATTATTACTTAACAACGGTATTAGTTTATTAGAAAATCTAATTAAAGGAGTTCTGTAAATAAACTTAGGATTTGTAGGGTTGTCTTCCACCAATCCTTCATTTCTAATTACTGCAATTCCTGCCCATGTATTTTGGAACTGTAATACATTTAGTCCGTTTACCTCAACTGTTCTATTTGGTATTTCAAAAGAACAAGGATATCCTAAATACTCCTTTACCTTGGCTTTAGGGTCTTTTACGTACCAATACGAATTTTCAATTGGTGCTCCAGATTCATCCGTTGCTTGTACTCTTGTATAATTATTTATGTTAATTAATGGAGCACTAGGAATCTCCGCCAGCTTAAATTCATTCATAAACAACTGCTTGTCTATTTCAGACATATCTTGAGGAAGCACTATACTTACTACCAAACGCTTACACTCTTCACCTCCTTGGCAATCACAAGTAGTAGTAAAATGTGGATCTTCTTTTTGTTGTATGGTAAAATTATAAGCACTTGTAGTTTCTGTATCCCCCACTTGAGAAGCTTTATAAAGCATTGCTTTTTTATTATGTTCATCCCAAGCTAATGATAAATTATTAGTTAACTGCACCATAGCTTGCATTGCATAAAATGCTTTGTCAAGATTTGGATCAGTCTCATCAGATGTAGGAGATATTAGGGTTAAATATTTAGTCATATCATTTAATACTGATGACCATACGTTTACCATTTGAGCCATATCGTTGAATAGATTACGTGTACTACCACGTTTAGCTTGTAGGTTATTATCCTGACTATCAAAAGTATTAAACCTAACATCAGAATAAATTTGGTCTTGTGCTGCTTGATCTTCAGAATAAGTGTACGTGAAATTCCATTCTGAAGCTTTCTCTAGAACTTCTTTCGTTGTATCACATACTACTGACACTGCTTTACCTTCTTGAGTTGTTAACGTTGGTGGTTTTGGATAATTACGAAGAACTATAGGAATATCTACAGTACCTAAAGACTGCTGTAATGGAGATTTATCAAAATCAGGTTCTACTGTTTCAGCTAAATTAACAGGCACTATAAATGTTAACCATTTTGATGCTTGATATCCTTTTACATCTGGCACTTCTGTAATATCAAATTCAACATGGGTAATTTGATAATCCATTCCTAAAGGCACTGTCGTAAACTCTTTTGTGTTTTTAGTAGAAAAGATAAAAGATATATCAGATGTTTTTTCTCCATCTTCGTAATCTAACTGTATTTTGGCATTAGAAATTGAATACAGTTTACTATCTCCTTCTGTACTACTAACAATACTTGGAGTACCATATAAACGAGGAGCTATCTGATTTTGACCTTCTCTTGCTATTCCTGATTCGGCAGTAACTTCCATTTGTACCACTGCATTAACAGAATAAGTATTTCCTAACTGAATAAGTAATTGTTGTTTAAACTTTTCTTGAGCATTTAATTTTCTTGTTTCATTTACTTCTGGTGCTGTAAGAATTGTCTCTACCTTAGTTGAAATAGTTTCTGCCAGTAATGATTTAGCTTTGGTTATGGCTTCAAGGTAAGATGTAGCATCACTATTTAAAGATTTTAAAAACTCTTTTTCTTCTTCAGATTTTAATTCGTCTACCAAAAATGCTGGCACTGCATATTCTGAACTTAAGAAAAGGTCAATTGCATCTAAACATTGTTTTCCCCAAATATCCATATCTACATCCGTAAAGTTCTTTACTGTACCTTTTTCACAATCTAGCCCTTTACCTGTTACATAAGAACATATTGGAACATCCTTTTTAGATACTAAGCTAGTAGAAATTGGTAAAGGCGCATAAAAAGATGCATTTAATAAACTATAAGTATAGATCTGTATCTTATATGTGGTAAACTCTTCTTGGGTAAGAACTCCTTGTAACGCTTCATCAAAACTAGCTTTACTCATATATATAGTTCCTACTAACGGAGTAATCTTATCTACTACAGAACTAGGAACTCCTAGATTTGATAGTTTAGAAATTGAATCGTTTGTAAGTTCATAAGAACCTGCTGGCTCAACATTCCAATAAATACCATTGCCTGGTTTTAGCCCCATTCTTACAATGTAAATAGCTTCATTTTTCTGACTTCTAACCAACTCTTTATCTATACCTGTAGCTATTTTAAGTACGTATTCATTTTCTTGATAGAATGTTTTTTCAAAATTGACCGCAAATTCTGTTAATGAATGGTTTTGAACTTTTTCGTCTGTACTATTTTCTTGTTCAAGATTAGGAACATAGGTATTTGGCTGAACAACTGTATTAGTTGAAGTAACCGATGGACTATCTTTAAAATCGTTGTTAACAAAAGAAAGATCTCTTTCCATACGTAATGCCACTGTTAACTCAAAAATAGAAGCTGTTTCCAAGTTTTCTATTGCAACTGGTTGTTTTATTGAACTCATTGTTGGAGCTGTAGGAACCGATTGACAGTAAGCAATAGCATATAAATAAGCGTAAATTTCTTTTACAAAATTATTGATTGGTGCTAAGTCTACATCTGTTTCAATTCCTGGTAGCAATGAAGTGCTTAATGAAAGTGTAACCGTATTTTGATCTTCTACATAAGGATTAAATTGATTAATTTGATAGTATATGTTGGTATATACAGCTAAATCGTGTAATGCATTTTTTTGATACTCTGGTGCATCTGGATTATTAGGGTCAGATACGCAAGGTTTACCATCTGTATTTAGGTATCGTGTAACATCAAAAGAGAAATTTAATAACAATTCTCGGTCTGTATCATTTTCTAAGGTTACATCATAAGTGATAAACAAACTTGGCCATTGCGAGAACCCTTTTAATTCATCAAGGTATCCTACTTGCACTGGTGGATTATTAAGAGGTGATTTTGTATTCAACTCTGGATTACTAAACGGTGTTACCGTTTCATTACCGTAATAATCAACCCAATCAAAATGTATTTGTAATGTGTTACCTATACCTCTATATGGATTGTCTTCTTTTTGAGGGAATCCTACCGGGTAAGAATTATTAGGGTTATCAACCGCATACTGTGCAATAGGTATTACTTGATTATAAGTCCAAGGCGAATTAGTATTCTCTTCGTTTTGGTCTTTATTATTTGCTGGACCTGAAGGTAAGCCTACAATACTTTTGTTAAAATATCTGTTAGCAACTACTTGGTAGCTTAATAAATTGTATAAGTTATTCAAATAGGTTTCTGCATATCCAGCATCACTTGGATTATCTGGAGGTGTTCCCGGATTTGTTCTACTTAACTCAAAACCTGCTGTGCCTTGTTGTATTGATGATACTTTATGAACTACCTGATCAACTATAGCAAATGTTGTATTGACATTAAAAACAGCTGCATCTTTAATTATAAAAGATAATGTATCAACATCAATAAAATAATAATTAGCAATGCTCTGCATCGTATTACCTGGTGTACCTTCTCCTGTTGTTATTTTATAAGTAACTGTAGGTATTTCTACCAATTGCCACACAGGTAAACTATCCCAATTGTCAATACTTGGATTAAGGCTCTTAACATCATCTGGATTTACATTAAAATATTCTGCTATGGCTGTTAAGTTATTAGACGGTGTATCTGATGAAAGACCAACCTCATATTGCAATCCGTCCAATACAATTGGTTTTGCTGAGGTATTAAGTTTCACATCTGTTTCATTAAGGTTAGCGAGCTCGCTAATTAATATATTGTATTGAGATGAAATGCTTTGTAGCGTTTCATTTGCTGAAGTCGTTGTATAGCTTAAATCTTTTTGGGCTTTAGATTCTGCATAAACGATAGAAGATGACGTATCAATTTTGTCTCCCGTTATAGCACAGTTCATAAAATCTTTAAGAATATTATTATATGAATTGCTATAAATAACCAATAATGATATTGTTCCATTTCCTGAACTATCAAAAATAGTATCAGGGAAACCAGTATTTCCTTCAATTTCGTTATATAATAAATAGTATCCTCCAGATCTTGTAATACTACACTCCCATAACAGTTTTACAAAATCGTATAATGAATTTAAAACTCCATTAGGTTTTTCAGCTTCTTCTATTTTAAGACTTTTTTGTAATGATTTTAATTGTACTGGATTTGTTTCTGTTGATAAGTTAGATTGAACTATAAATGTTTTCATATTTAGATTTCCAACAGAAAGTAATCCATCACTTCCTTCATACAACCACTGTATATCTTCAATTACTCCTTGATTATTAGAAGAAGAATTAGGGTCTAAAACTCTTAATAATCTTTCTAAAATCTGTGTTCCTGATTCATTCGCTCCTATTAACTCATAAGTAAATGTACTTGTACCCGGAGCAGTATCGTCAGCCTGCTTTTTAATGTCTATTTCTAAAAGTGTAGACCATCCATAATACTCAGAGTTTTTATAATCCATTGCTCCAGTTGTGGCATTATATGTTCCTATTTGAATATCCATAGCTGAACCAGCTCTTTTAGGTATGGCTATCTGTTGTAAAAGACCTGATGGGAAATTCCAAATTAGTGGAGATATTTCAGTTTGTCCTCCCAAACTACCATAAGGAAGGGTTACCTCTCCTGAGGTACTCCATTGGGTAACTGTTTGAAATGTATATTGAACAGGAATTAAGTTATAAGGCTTCATAGCTGCCAGTTTTAAAATATTTGGCTCAATACCTGTTTGTTGAGCATAAGTAACCACAGTAGCTATTTGTGATATGTCTTCTGGAGTTAACTGTATTGGTAGTGTCGCTTTTTTAGGATCTCCTGAAGGAACTTCTCCGTTAAATTGCAACCAACTTAATGTAGTGTTGATTAAATTAATCGTAAACCCTTCTTTAACGTCACTTGGTATTTCAAATTGCTGTCCTGTTAATCGATATAATGCACAATCATCACCTGTACATGGAGAGTTTGCATCGAGTGTTAAACCTGGTAAGGTAGTTGGCAACCTCATTCCATGAAGTTGGTATCTCGATACCATACCTGATAATTGTGTATATGATTGTTTTGCTTTGAAATAATCTAATATACTTTGTACATCTAAGCATCTTAATTCTGGTATGTTTGTTGTACTGTAATTATCTGAATCATAAAATAAATTATTGATTTGTTGGTTATGATAATTTGTTCCTAAAACCTCAGAGGTTGTGTTATATTTTTGAGCTATTTTACCTAAAGTTTCTGCATCATCTGGATTACTAAAAGTAGCAGTTGTGTGAATGAAAGGTTGAATTAATAATACCCCTAATGGTTGTACTTGCAATGATTGAACTTTTGCATCATTAGCAAGATCATTTACTGTTACTGTATTAGTAGGAGTACTTAGTTTTTTTGCAATCCCTATTAGGGTATCTCCAGGTACAATTTCATAGGTAATACTATCATAAACAAATGAATCACCTGATATAAATAGTCCTGGAACAGATTGGTTTTGTAATAATAAATCATCTACTGAAATATTATTAAATGTGGTACTAGCTATACTAGTAAAGGTATCTTCGCTTTTTGCTGTATAATTTGCAGCAGCAATAATCAAGTTTGCTTCCGTAGTTAAAAGTGTATTTTTCTGGAAACTTGAATCATTCGCTAAATCTGCTACGGTAGTTTGCAATCCCGTAGCCACCTCGTTAATAGTATCAGTTGCTTTTACCGTATAAGTTTTAGCTTCATACGTAATTTCTTGAACCTGTAATAATCCTGGGATAGCTGCATTTTGTGTAATCAGTAATGCTGTTTCTAGGGCGTATTTAGCTCCGATAGAAACAAAATTGTCACCATCAAGAATAGTGTACATTACTCCTGTAATTTGAATATCAATTCCACCATTTAAAGGATGAGATTGGTTGGCCTTAGAAAGGTTACTTACCTCAACAGCATTGGTTGTTCCATCAGAAGTGCTTATACCATTAGCCCAGTTTGCCATGGCATTTAGACTGTTACCTTTAGATAATGGATATGTGTAATTTTTTAATGCATCTTCTGCGTACCCTATAAGTTGTTTTCCTATAAGTACAAAGTAGTCTTCAAATACAAATGTTGATAAAGAATGTTCTACTGAGGTACTTTTTTTCAGAGCTGCGTTCGTATTTTCTTCAGATACTTTTACAGCTAATTCATTAAACCATTTTTTAACTTCAGATAAATACGCATCTGTTGCCATATTATATGTACTAAAATCAACATCAACTCCTGCATCTGGAACAGATAATTCTAAATCGAAAAACATTGGGAATACGGCTGCTGTTTCAGGTTTTGAACTTTCTGTAACGTTTTGAATGTTCACTGCTTCAAATGTATCTTCAAGGAATGATAATAGTTTATCTGTAGGAATTGGTAATGGAGTATCTTCATTTGACAACAGAGCTAGTAATAGCTGTAAATCGGCCGCAGAAACTGCTAATTCGTCTGCCGTAGCTCTCGTACTTTCTGTAGCTGTTTCATCTGCATAGTTTTGTATTAACCATCTAAAAAAGTCTTGACTTAAATATTCAAACGATGAAGTAACTGTACTATCTGGGTTTTCTGCATCAGGAGCATCAATCCAAAGTGAAGTTACATACTGAGCTGTTTGATTCTTTAAATCCCCATTTTCTGATCCAGCAACAGTTAAGTGTGGAATAAAATAGATGTTCAAAGTAGGTGACTTTTCTTCTGTACTTACCACTAATTTAGAGCTGTAATGCATGTCTTTGATCGGTAACTCCGACAATTGACTTGATTTTGCTGCATATACCAAAGCTCTGTCATCAACAGAATCTGAAAGTTGTCTGTTCCATGGAGCCATACTTGTTTGATCTGTACCAATGGTAAGATCTGTTCGTATTTCTGCCTTGAAGCTAAAGTTAATTTTAATAGAGAATAACCCTAAGTTTATTTTTGCTGAAACTTGTACATCTACTGAAGCTACAATAGCCAGAGGCATTTTGTTATAAGCTTCTAAAGTTGCTTGTGCATATACTTTTACTGTTATATTTACAGATGCCGAAATAATTCCAAAATCTAAAGAACCATATAATTTACCAATTAACCCAAGAGTTCCTTGTAACCAATAGTAATAAGAAGTTTCGACTTCTGTCTTATTATTCTCTTGAAGAGTTCCTTGATATGGATGATATGTAGCAATTACCCCTTCTAAAATACCAAAAATTGTAATGCTAAATCCAGCTTTTAATACTCCGTAATTAATACTATAACCAACACCTACCTGTAAACCTATTCCAAAAACAATTACTGGATTAAAATTACCATAATTAGTTTGTGGTACTTTTTTGGTAGTAGCACTGCTCAGTTTTCCGAAGTAAAAACCTCCTGATCCCATTGCTGGAATTCCTGGTGGTACAATAGCCTGTAAGGTAAAAGATCTTGAAAAGTCAAGTTTATACGGAAATCCTATATCTACCATAAAATCACCATTAGTATAAATGGCTAATGCAATAGAAGGAAGTGTAATATTAACTGCTCCGAACTGCAAATATCTCAAGGCGTCTGGTAGTGTAAGTGCTATTTGGTATACTCCTACTCCATCTGAGATTTTTTTATACATAATCTCAAAATCTAAGCCTGCAAAAATTTTAGCTTTATCACCTGCCATGGCAATTCGTAAACCATATAAGTTAGGGTCATTGAATACGGCTTGCATTTCTAATGTCCAAACTGGTTTTTCTTTGGTACCAACATTAAGGATTCCAAAATCGGCACCTATTAACCAATTGGAGTTTTCATTAAATGAAAGTAACGAGTTTCCTGAACCAGGACCAATAGGTACTTTGCCTTTTTCTGGAGTTTCAAATGCTTTTTCCATAGCATCTGTAACTTCTTTTATTGATTGGTATTGAGCTACATTATTTAGCTCAACATGTTGCCCCATAGCTAATAAACGTAGCTCAAAATATTGCGTTCCTTGTCCAGGAACCTCTGGCATATTTTTTACATCTTGTCCTTTTTCTTTGTTAAAGACATTACTGTCGTTAACAGCTGGTACTACTGAACTACCATCAAATGCTATTTGAACACCTTGTGCATTTTTTGTTAGCTTAATACCATTGATTGTTATGAATATTAAATCAAGACTTTTTGGTAATTTATAATCTACTACTACCTCCTTAGTATCTAAATCATAAGTAACCTTAAATCCATCTAAACTTATTTTATTGAGAATATCCCAAGGAGCATCTAATTCAAAGTTAGGATCGAATAGCATTTTCATAAATGAGGTAAGTAACGATCCTACACTCCAATTTTTAATCTCAAAAATGATCGTTCTACTTTCTCCTGCAACATTATATTTCGCTATAAATCCTTCCCATTCAATCATTAATAATTGGTCATCACCATCAAAATTATAACCAATTTTAACTTCAGCATTAAAGTATTCAAGTAAAACACTTCCCATTACACCGCCAGAATATTGCTTTCCTGCTGCTTTGGTTGCATCATATTTTAAGGCTAACGCCGCTGCAATATCAATTTTCTGATTAATAATAGGGAAAGTAAACTTCCACTCCACACTCGTTTTAACTTCATAAGAGCCTTTTTCTGCTCCATTTGGAATATCTGCGGTTAAATCAAAACTAGTAATTGATAAATCTGCTGGTAAAAAACTAGTGGGCAACTCAAAGCCCACTTTTTTAAACAAACCGTCCATCAATTGCCCTAAGTTTAACTTGTCACCTGCAGGCATATTTATGCTTAAATCCCACCCTCCATCTTCTGTTGAAGAATTATAATTTACTGCTGATTGTAATCTTAAATCTCCTATAGTAAAAAGACCACTAATAGCAGCTGTATATACATTTGAACCTGTTCCTGTTACTGGAGAAGTAGAGGTAAGTTGTAATGCTGCATCAGTTAATGATATATTGGTAATAAGGTTCATTTCAATATCTCCTGATGCAAAAAATGCATAGTATTTACTATTGATATCCATATCAATACCAAACCCTGTAAATACTACACTTACCAAACTTTCTGGTATTTTTATAAAACCGCCTGTTATGGCTGCTAATAAATCATTGATTGAAACGGTTCCATCAAAAGCTGCTGATAAAGTAAGATCAGAAGTAATTTCTACATCAAAACCTCCTTTGAATATGGTTGGAAAAAAATTTACTCTTGATGTGAAAAAAATACTCTGAGCATTGATTGTTCCTGGTCCTAATATCCACCAATTTACATCAAACTCTTCAACCGAAAAATTATCAAAGAGGTTCCATGTACCAACTGACCCCACTTGTGCTGAAACACTATTTATTTGTACACCATTAGTAAAGTTTAAGGAAGTTGTAAACCCTTTGAATGCAATACTATTTAAATACTGTTGCAATGTTGGAGGAATATTACTAAACCAATTATTACCAGCCATTAATGAGAACATATTTAATGGCGTAAGTGGTTTTTGAGGATCTGACGATATTGCAATATCAAAAGCTGATGATTTTGGAGCAACTGAAGTAGTGAAATCCATTTGAATATCTGTCCCAAGATGCAACTGTAATTGAAAAAATAAAGAAGGGGTTTGACTTATTTCTGTTGTTGATTCTGAATCTTCTTCTACAACATCCTCTACAGATTCTATCTTGAAACCTACAGCAGGGTTACTTACTTCTAAAAACAAAAGAGATACAGGAGTAGCATTTATAGGTACAATAAGATTCATATCTGGATATAAATACTCCTTATTATCTACTTTTGATGGATCTAACATCCCTGTTAAAGGAAGTTTTGTACTTACCGACCATGATGTTAAAAAATCAACAACATCAGCTAACCAATCTGTAAGAGTTATCATAGCAGAGAAATTCTGCCCTTCAACTAAAGGGATGTCTGAATTTTGCCATTTAAAATTATCCTTTTGTTCTGTACTAAACATAAAAGATGGTGAAGTATAAGGTAACCCATCAAAAACACCTCCTGTCATATATTCCCAACTAGTCTTAAAAGTCCAATCACTTAATGCGATTTGTATAGTAAACTGAGCTTCTCCTTTCTCATCAACAACAACCTTTAAAATAACATCTGTATTAGTTTTTTCTACATTTAAAATGTTTGCTTTAGCATTACTTATGGTCAATGTATTCCCTGCTGGATCTGGAATAGATGTTTCTGACGTATCTATCAATAAAAAAGTTCCTTCAGCTAACTGATATCCTTTAGACAATAACTCATCTAAGTTTTCTGGAGGTGTTAATTGAGAAGCAGAAAAAGTAGCAGCATTAATAGTGATATTTCCATTATTAGCAGCTGCCTGATCTCTAAAAGTGGTTGTTAAATTATAAAGACTCATAATACGAGGTGTATATATTGTTATATATCTATAATTAAAGGAAGATGATCGCTGGTACTTCTTATATGACCATAATTTGACCATCCTTTAAACTGGCTAAGGCCTCCAATAGTTCCAGGTGCTATCCCTCCATTTCCTCCCGGACCATTAGGAGGAAGAGGTAACGCTACAGGTAATCCAGCATTTGGTGCTCCAATTGGTATTTGACTCATATTTGTAGCATATACATAATGACCTGCAGGAGCTCCTCCAGGAGTTGGCATCACCCTATTATAAGGGCTTCCAGTAACCCTATTAATTATGGTTATGTTTGCTGCGGGTCCCCCTGCTGCAGCTCCATATCGAGTTAAAATATTGTCAATACTATTATAGCCTTGAAAATTAGGATTACTTCCAACGTATTCATATCCAGGATATCCATTCGTAAACCAAGGTTTTGCTTTATTACTAGTTTTTATATGTGTAAAAACATACCCTTTATCTGGCCATCCGTTATTAGCTGTTGGATTTATGGCTCTAGTATATCCTGCACCTGCAGGTAAAAAACTAATGAGGTTATTATAGGCTATAGGCTCAAAGTAAGCATTGAA
This sequence comes from Tenacibaculum mesophilum, assembly GCF_003867075.1. Lineage (NCBI taxonomy): Bacteria > Pseudomonadati > Bacteroidota > Flavobacteriia > Flavobacteriales > Flavobacteriaceae > Tenacibaculum > Tenacibaculum mesophilum. Next base: position 1,460,518 of record NZ_CP032544.1, read on the forward strand.
AATATTAACATTAAAATCTCCTACAATAATTCCTACTTCGTCTGCATTTAGATCATTTGTTATTTCTCTTACGTTGGAAAGCTGATTTGTACCATTTGCTGCTGCTACATTATTAGGTGGTGCATGATATGACAATAATTTTATAGTTCTATTATTAGCTGCCTCCCAAAATGTTGTTAAATATGGTGGTCGATTTCCAACTCCAGGAAATTGTAATCTATTCGGAGGCATTGCATTATCTGTAAAAAGCCATTGCCCTGCTAACCTATTAGAATTTATTCCTGCATTGATATTACCTCCAGGAACAGCTACTGCAGGTAAACAATTGTTCCAAGGAGCTGCGTAGGTCGCTAGATTTGGCGCTCCAATATTAGCTATAGAATCTGACGAATTTCCTCCACCTTGCCAACCCCACGGACCACTAAAATTAAGATTAGCACTGTTATAGTAGACAGATATTCCTTCTGAAACACCTCCTACACCAAGAATCAGAGGAGGTACTAGCATCCAGTTTACCCCAAGTGCAGCTCTAATTCTATTTAATAAATCCAAAGCTCCTTGGCTACCTCCTGCTGTCACAAGAGTTCCTTCAGCTCCTCCTCCAGTAGAAGTCTCTACTATTACCAGAATATCTGGAGGATGGGCGACAATAGTATCCATAATATATTGTCTTCTATTTACAGATGCTGCTTGACCTGACAAAGAGCTTCCACGTTGCCTTTTTCTACTTGGGTTATTTATTTTATTAATACCAAACTGCTGTATATTCCAATAGAGTACTCTTGCCATAGCTTAAGGTTTTGTTTTGTTATATGCTGCATACCATCCTAAACTTTTGGCAGTAGCTCCTGGGTTTGGGTTACCAAAAAGTAAAAAATTGGTACTTCCTCCTGGTGGTAGTTTGAGAATTCCTAAAAACTTCAATGCTATTTTACTCAATGTCATTAAATATGATTGTTGAGCTTCTACATATTCTAATTTTAAAGTATCAATAGATAATTTTAAAACTCCTTGTAGACTAAGAAGTTTAGCATTACTGCTGGTTCCTGGGAGTTTTATTCCTACAAATGCGTTATAGGAAGTATCGGTCGCTTTATTCCCTGGACTCCATGCAATCAATAAACTAGCATTAAAATCTAATGACGCCGCTAATTCACCGGGAGTTCCCATATTTAAGGTCATTTCTAGTCCATACCAATTTTCTGAAAGCCCAGTAGTATTGATTCCTGGCAAACTTAAATTAAGATATCCTAAACTAGAAGGTTTGGTATCCTTATCTCCACTGACAAGGTTATTGATTTGTAGTGCAAAGTTAGGGTATAAACTTAGCTGTCTAGTTGTACTAAGATCTGAGTTAAATACTATTTTTGAAGCATCAAAAGCGTAATCTACTACTGTTGGTGTACTGATATCAAAAGCCATATCAATATATAAGTTGCTATAACTTAAACCATCTATAATATCTGTATCTGTACCATTACCAAAAGAAAAAGCGTCCATGATAATTGTTTTTTCTTCAGTTTCATTTGTTTCAGGAGTGGTTGTTTGCATTACTGCATAGTTTAAATACCCCCACATAGCAAAACTAGATTCTATATAAGTTGCTTTTGGATCGGTTGTTAATGTATTAAACTGAATTTTGGTAATTTCTACATTTTTAAGAAGGTTGCTATCAAAATAAAATAAGTTATCATCCGTATTTTCAAACACATACACTGGTGTACCATCATGATCTTGATAAGTTCCATCAAGCACTACTGTATTTAGAGTTTTAGAACCGTATTTATTATTCGTTCCTATAACGGTATCAGAAAATAAATTGTTCATCGTTAATTGCACCTTACTCTGGAAAAATTTTATCGCTGTATTTTCAAAAAGAACTTGTAATTGAAGTACTTTAAAATCGTAAGTAGCTCCCGCTAAAGGAGGTACAGGCTTATTAGTATTTAACCCTTGTAATAATTGTTGCTGATAAGCTGTGTCTAGATAATTAATGAGTCCAAATAGAGAACTCTTTTTTTGCATTTGAATTTCACCGTCAGCATTTACTTTATTGACTTCTATTCCAAAATGATGTGCATTAAATCTAGTCAAGTCAATACCAGAGATCAATCCTTTTAATTGTTGAGGAAACTCTTGTAAATCAATATCGGCTTTGAGCACCAATATTCCGTTCCAATCTTTATTGTTTATAATATTATGGAACTTTTCATACAGAATTGCCTGATTACTTTCTGGGTGTTCTAAACCATATTGATAAGCTTTTTCAGCATCTTCTATATAACTCTGTATCCATGATGAAATAGCTATTAACTGTTGATAAGCATTGGCTGGATCTTCAACTCCTTCTGTATTGAAAGTATTGGGTTGAGTCCAAGTTTTTGGATTTTTAACTCTATCTAATAAAGTCCCTTTACAAAATTTAAAAATAACTACGTTATTATAATCAGCATAAGTATTTGTTGTTCCTACATTAATATCAAATAGCCAATCTTCAATTGACATTTTGTTATTAAATATAGCCTCTGATGTAGTCTGCCCCCCTTGTTCTCCACTTTTAGAAAATAATGCTCCCAAATGATTGTTTTGAGTTGCTACTAAAAACTGCTGATTGGTTAAAAAAGCACTCTGTAATGTAGTGGATAGATTTACAAAGCTCATCTGGTACTGGGCTGGGTCAGTTGGTGTCTGGTTTTCAGGATACAAATATTCAGGTGTAGCCCCCTGATGAATATCATTTTGTCCTAAGTTGAGTAAACTCCAAGCTCCATTATTATTTACATTTGCTATTAATCCTTGCGGAGTTGTAGAACTTGTATAACTACCATCTACGTTACTCAAAAGTCTTTTTCTTTTGCTTACACTTTTTGATGCTCTTTGCGTAGTTAATTGTGCTGCAATAAGTGTTTTTCGTTCTTTACTAAGTACTTCAGATTCAAAACTAGTTAAATTATCGTTTCCTGGTTTTTGAGAATCTGCTTCTACTGCCAAGTATGGAACAATAGGAACATAAAAATTTTGTTGAGGCATATCTACACTAGGTTCATAAAAGCCTAGTAAATTAGATTTACCCGTAATAACTTGGCTTACTCCATGATCTTTAGCAAATAAAGAAGCGCCTTCAGGCTGAGAAACATATTGTACATTCTCAGCTACATCAGATATAATATTACACCATCCTGTTAAATATTTATTTTCTAAAGTTGGACTATTGGTTCCTGGGTTTACCAGTGAAAGTTCTTGTGCAGGAAAATTTGGAGCGTAAGCTGATTGTTTACTTTTAAATCGTAATACATCTCCTACAGGAGTTCCATCTTTAATGGAATAAGGTGTAAAAGAGATAGTTTCTGTTCCTGACAACCCTGGTAGAAAGTCAAATTGTCCATTTTCATCTACTTGATCTGATTCTGGGTCTAGAAAAAAATCGCCCTCAGGTTGTAAGTAAAATCGCTCTGTTTCATTAATATCTCTGGGAGAAATAAGTAACAAGGAACTATTAGGTAATGGAGTTAAATTGTTAGACGGATTCGTGTTTTCAATTAAATTAACTTTTGGCCATAAAGTAATAGAGTGCCCTGTATTTATTGAAAAAAAGCTAGGTAAATAGCAAGGTGTCGATTTTCCTGAAGTACTATTAAAAATGCTTCCTGTAAACGCAAAATAGGTATTTAACCCTTTTTTATTTCCTATATCTAAAGGATCAATAGCCGCTTGGGTCATTGCATACTCTACATCAGATTGAGGTTTAAAAATAGGATAACTATATTTTTCAATACTCTTGTCTGTTGGTTCTGTATGGTAATAACAAGTTTCTGAATAAAAGGCCTTAAAATCACTTTCTAAATTAAATCCTATTGGAAAACTAAATGCACCACAATTATATTGAGTAAATGCTATAGATATGTCTTTATTAAGCAACGTATCACTTCCAAATTCTTTACTGTTAAAAGATATATTGGGACTGTTTAAATCGTAATTTAATTGTATTTGTGTAGCTGCACCTTCTGGAATGAAAGATACTTCTGTATTATTTCTAATTGATAATGTTGCAAAACCATTTCCCATAGTGTAATTAAAAGTTTGGCTAACCTTAATTACATTCTGAGAGTTCACATAAAAATTAATTGCAATAACATTTTCATTGGTTGGTTTTGAATTTACATCTAACAACCAAGCAGTGGTAATATTATTTGAAAAGTTTTCTCTATACTTTTGTAAATAAGCTCTTACTTCGTTTATATATTTAGTAATATTTTCAGCATCAGGAGCATTTTCAGCAAAAAGAAAATAAACAGAAAGTTTTTTTGCTTTTGATAAAGTAAGTGTAGATTCTTTATAGGTAGAATCTTCTGGTAGTACTATGGCAGACCATTCATTAAGTTCTGGTGTTACGTTAATATACAATAACGGATCTCCAGAATTCACATTACTAAATAAAGTACCCTCAGTATCTTGTAGAGTTGAACCCATAGCATTAGAATAATATGTGTGTAAAATAACTTGGTAGTGCAATAAAGTATGAGTATCAAAACTGAGGAATTGAACCCCCCCCTTAAAAAAGCATCGTGATACACTATAAACTAATCATCCTTAGGACATAAAATAGATACAATTACTATTACATCGTAAGGTGATAAATTGGATACAATCAGTTGACTCCCTTTAAAATCAGCGACAGCTATAAGCTGCTGTCTAATCTTTAAAATATGAATACCATTAAACGAGGTACTGTCATTAAATTTTACATTATTAGTATCTCCTGTGTTAACAACAGTAGCTTGCTGAGCTTTACTAATATTATTAATGTAACAAATACATTGAGACCCGTTATTGGTATCTAATACAGCATATTCATTCTTTAAAAGCACAATTGTATCCAGTTTGGATTTTGTAATACTTTGAGAAAATGCTGCATTACTCGCTAATACAAAAAAAGCAAGGATTGTACATACTATATACAATCCTTTTTTTTTATTAACCTTGTGTAGTTTGTGCCTGAATTTCTGCAGTTGCATCATTCTGAGCATTAGTAATATTAGAAACGGTTACTTGCGAACCTGCAAAATCTCCATTACACACCACACTATAAGATGGTGAATTTGGCGGAATATTAAATAATCCATTAGCAGGTTTAGCAGCTCCATTGTCATAACAATTAACACCTGCAGGCGCACCTGCTATTGTAAAAGTTAGTGTATTAGCTCTACTAGAATTTGTAATAGTAAGAGTAGATTGTGAACCATTCGCTGTATTCCAGGTTGCAAACTGACCTGAATCTATAGCTGCTGAACCTTGTTGGTTAATTACTGGGTTTTGTGTTGCAGTAGTTGCCATAATTTAAAAGTTTAATTAGTTAGTGGTAACGAAGTTAAACTCTTATTTCCCTTTTTCTTTGAAAAAAACTATAAACGTAATAATACTAAGTATTAATGACTATAATTTTGATACAAGTGTTTTTTACCTATCCATACAAAAAAACATAACACACTGAAATAAATGGAATTAAAATAAAAAATCTTATAATAATTTAAAAACTCATTTTATTATATAAAGTATGAGAATACCTTACTTATTTTATGGTTTTTTACATAGTTTCCTTCTATTAACTTTTTATTTTTAGATTCTAAAAACTGGAAATATGATTAAAAACATTTTGAACTTAGGTTCTATCTTAAACAAAAATGAACAACAATTTATCAATGGAGGCGGTGATGATCCTGTAAAAGATTTATGCATTCCCGCCCCTAAAGAAGCTACTACTTGTCTGATGCCTATTAATGATGAGTGCTGTGGTTTATGGGCTTAAAACTAAAAGCTATAAAAACTGTTCAAAAACAGTTTTTATAGCTTTCTAAAATTAAGCTTAAGATAAAAAGTCTTCTTAAATTTAAAAAAATCTTGGTTTTTTATAAGTATCTTCTCTTAATTTAAAATCGAATAATAGTAAAAACTCGTGCGACCCTGAACTAAATTCTCCTAAGTTAGATATAGTATGATCATACGCATAACCTATTTGTAGATTTTTCTTTATTTTAAAATTAACTATTCCACTCCATGAATCATCTAACCTATGAGATACTCCAAATTCCACTTTATTATTCCACAATAGATTTAATGATAAGTCCAATGACAAAGGTGTCGAATCTGCGTACTTAACTAATGTTGATGGTTTTAACTGAAAGTTATTCTTTAAATCCACCACATACCCTGCTGTTAAAAAACTGTGCATCTTTTCGGATGCTTTGGTTATTTTTCCATTAGACCTTTCAAAATGCAATGTTTCTAGTAAATTAGGTATAGAAATTCCTACATAAAATTTTTCTTGGTAATAAAACGCTCCCACTCCAAAATTTGGATGTGTTTTATTACTGTTCTGATTAAACTTAGGGTCATTAGATTCTACTTGATTTAACGTTAACAGTCCTATTTGTTGAAAAGTTGCTCCTCCTTTTAACCCAAAAGCTAACTTGGCTTTTTCTGATGTGTTTATAGTAAAAGAAAAATCGGCATAAGCATGTGTTTCACTTACGGGACCTATTTTATCATGAAGTAAAGATAACCCCAACCCTACTTTTCTACTTACAGAACTATGTACAAATCCACTAAATGTCTTTGGAGCTCCACTAACACCTATCCATTGTGACCGTGCCAATAGCCCTAAACTTATTCCTTCTTTACTGCCTGCATAGGCAGGATTAATAACTGCCATATTATAAATATATTGAGTGTATTGAGGATCTTGCTGAGCTAAACCTTTACTACTTATGTTTATTAATAAAATGAGTAGTATTACATATGCTTTCTTTTTCATATAGCTACTTATTTAAATACAGCCAACCTTGGTAAGGCTTTGTTTTTCCGTCATTAAAATCTATTACATACCAATAAGTTGCAGCTGGCATGACTTCTGTATCTCCAGTTAATGTTAATTTACCTTGTGACTTTCCATTCCACCAAACTGGATTCAACTCATTATTATTGCTATAATTATATACTACATTTCCATACCTATTGTATATTTTCATCTTAAATTTAGGGTATTTCTCTGCTAAATCGGGGATTACAAATTCATCATTAACTCCATCACCATCTGGAGAGAAAGAATTTGAAACAGAAAAGTCTATAACAGGGTCAATAGTTCCTCTTTTCTTTTCACATGCTAATGTAAAAACACCATAACCAGAAACTTTAGCAGTTATACTTTTACTAGAAACATCTATACTAATACCTTCTCTTTCCTTTATCCACTCTTCTCCATTCCACCGTACTATTATTATTTTACTTGGGTCTGAGTAAATATCTTCTGGCGTGGTCACATCACTCCATGTTAGAGTTAATGCTACCAACTCGTTGTTTGATTTATTTTGAACTTCCCAGAACTCATTCATATCTATTAAACCAATATCTTCTTCTTTTTTATCGAAATTAATGTTTGCCTTTTCCCAATTAAAACAGACATAAAATTTTGTAGTTGGATCTGAAGGAGCAGAAATAGTTACCGTTCTTGGTATAAAAGTTTTTGACTTATAGTCTCCTACAGGAAAAGTAAAACTTTCGTTTCCTATTTTTTGTGCTTTATTATTCACATAGCTTTTATTACTTATCCCCATGTTCGTTGCTCCATTTAAATAAGTAACTATCCCATTTTCTTCAACTTTCAAAATACCGTTTTCAAAAAATGTAGTTCCTACTATTTCTATTTCTTTACCTAAATTAAAAACTAATCCCTCTAATTCATTATTGAATTCTACAAACATAAAACTAGAGGTTCCTCTACCTGAAATAGCTTGATTTTCATTACCTACAAAACTTGTAAACCCAGTTATTTTGTTATTAGAAAACTTAAACTTTCCATTATTTGTAAAGTTTTTAAACAAGTACAAATCACCATCATTTGTAATTGCTCCATAATCATTTATAAGTACATCTTCATGAATACTTACCAATGTATTTTCAGAAACATAAAGAGATCCAATACTTGTTACTTGAGCTTTAACAGTCATAACAAAGCACATAATTATTGATGATATTATTTTTTCTTTCATAATTATCAACTTATTATAAAGAAGTACTATCAATTTTATACCAATAGTAATTGGTTCCATCAAAACCACATTGTATCGTTATAGAAGAGTTAATTCCTAACAAGGATATACCTAATGAACTTAATCCAGACCCTTTTATAGAGCCACCTCCTATTATATTTAAATTTAAAGCTACTGAAAGTCCTATTAATAAGCCATTACCTGCTCTGTTTACAATCACCAATTTATTTCCTAGGTTACTATTATTGGGAGTTGGTATTGTTATATCTTCACCTAACCCGAGATTTAGTAATCCTGTTTGTTCAATAATTACTGTACCATCTGAATTAGTAATAGTTGTGGTGCTGGTAGGGTTCTTAACAACTCTTATACTATTTAATCTTGCTAAGTAAGAATTAATGTTTGCAATATTTGTTTGATTTGTTGTTGCTAAAGTATTATTTCCTGCTACATTTCCTGCTAAAGAAGAAGCTCCTATATCTACAGTTCCTCCGTTTACTAAACTAATGGTATTCCCACTTAAACTTAAATCTTGCGTGTCTGAATTTACAACACTCCATGTTATTCCATCACTAGTTTTATATAATATTCCTGAAGCTGTATCCGTATAAACTTGACCAGCAACACCTGTAACTGTTCCATTAGGGTTTCCCACCCCTGATAAAGTAGTATCCTGTCCTGCAGCTCCTGTATCTCCTTTTAATGAAGTGATAAAGTCAGCTTCAGTTCCACTGTTTCCAGCGTCTAACCAAACTTGATAGGCTGATTTTCCGTCTACTCCGTTGGTTCCATTCGTTCCCGCAGCTCCTGTATCTCCTTTTAATGAAGTAATAAAGTCGGCTTCAGTTCCACTGTTTCCAGCATCTAACCAAACTTGATAGGCGGATTTCCCGTCTGCCCCATTGGTTCCATTCGTTCCTCCGGCTCCAGTATCTCCTTTTAAAGAAAGGATAAAGTCAGCTTCAGTTCCACTGTTTCCAGCATCCAACCAAACTTGATACGCGGATTTCCCGTCTACTCCATTCGTTCCCGCAGCTCCGGTATCTCCTTTTAATGAAGTAATAAAGTCGGCTTCAGTTCCACTGTTTCCAGCATCTAACCAAACTTGATAGGCTGATTTTCCGTCTGTCCCATTGGTTCCATTCGTTCCCGCGGCTCCTGTATCTCCTTTTAATGAAGTGATAAAATCGGCTTCAGTTCCACTGTTTCCTGCATCTAACCAAACTTGATACGCAGATTTTCCGTCTACTCCGTTCGTTCCATTCGTTCCCGCAGCTCCAGTGTCTCCTTTTAATGAAGTGATAAAATCGGCTTCGGTACCACTGTTTCCAGCATCCAACCAAACTTGATAGGCTGATTTTCCGTCTACTCCGTTGGTTCCATTCGTTCCCGCAGCTCCAGTGTCTCCTTTTAATGAAGTGATAAAGTCGGCTTCGGTGCCACTGTTTCCAGCATCTAACCAAACTTGATAGGCGGATTTTCCGTCTACTCCATTCGTTCCTGCAGCTCCGGTATCTCCTTTTAATGAAGTGATAAAGTCAGCTTCGGTGCCACTGTTTCCAGCGTCTAACCAAACTTGATAGGCGGATTTTCCGTCTGTCCCATTGGTTCCTGCAGCTCCAGTGTCTCCTTTTAATGAAGTAATAAAGTCGGCTTCAGTACCACTGTTTCCAGCGTCTAACCAAACTTGATACGCAGATTTTCCGTCTACTCCATTCGTTCCTGCAGCTCCGGTATCTCCTTTTAATGAAGTGATAAAGTCAGCTTCGGTGCCACTGTTTCCAGCATCCAACCAAACTTGATAGGCAGATTTTCCGTCTGCCCCATTGGTTCCATTCGTTCCCGCAGCTCCTGTATCTCCTTTTAATGAAGTGATAAAGTCAGCTTCAGTTCCACTGTTTCCAGCGTCTAACCAAACTTGATAGGCAGATTTTCCGTCTGATCCATTGGTTCCATTCGTTCCCGCAGCTCCGGTATCTCCTTTTAAAGAGAGGATAAAGTCGGCTTCAGTTCCACTGTTTCCAGCATCCAACCAAACTTGATACGCAGATTTCCCGTCTGCCCCATTGGTTCCATTCGTTCCCGCAGCTCCAGTATCTCCTTTTAAAGAGAGGATAAAGTCGGCTTCAGTTCCACTGTTTCCAGCGTCTAACCAAACTTGATAGGCGGATTTTCCGTCTACTCCATTCGTTCCCGCAGCTCCAGTGTCTCCTTTTAATGATGTGATAAAGTCAGCTTCGGTACCACTGTTTCCAGCATCCAACCAAACTTGATACGCAGATTTCCCGTCTGCCCCATTGGTTCCATTCGCTCCCGCAGCTCCAGTGTCTCCTTTTAATGAAGTGATAAAGTCGGCTTCAGTTCCACTGTTTCCAGCATCTAACCAAACTTGATACGCAGATTTCCCGTCTGCCCCATTGGTTCCATTCGTTCCCGCAGCTCCAGTGTCTCCTTTTAATGAAGTGATAAAGTCAGCTTCGGTACCACTGTTTCCAGCATCCAACCAAACTTGATACGCAGATTTCCCGTCTACTCCATTCGTTCCATTCGTTCCCGCAGCTCCAGTGTCTCCTTTTAATGAAGTGATAAAGTCGGCTTCAGTTCCACTGTTTCCAGCGTCTAACCAAACTTGATAGGCGGATTTTCCGTCTACTCCATTCGTTCCCGCAGCTCCAGTGTCTCCTTTTAATGAAGTGATAAAGTCGGCTTCGGTACCACTGTTTCCAGCATCTAACCAAACTTGATACGCAGATTTCCCGTCTACTCCATTCGTTCCCGCAGCTCCGGTATCTCCTTTTAAAGAGAGGATAAAGTCGGCTTCGGTTCCACTGTTTCCAGCATCCAACCAAACTTGATAGGCGGATTTTCCGTCTGCCCCATTGGTTCCATTCGTTCCCGCAGCTCCGGTATCTCCTTTTAATGAAGTGATAAAGTCGGCTTCGGTTCCACTGTTTCCAGCGTCCAACCAAACTTGATACGCTGATTTTCCGTCTACTCCATTTGTTCCCGCAGCTCCAGTGTCTCCTTTTAATGATGTGATAAAGTCGGCTTCAGTTCCACTGTTTCCTGCATCTAACCAAACTTGATACGCAGATTTTCCGTCTGCCCCATTGGTTCCATTCGTTCCCGCAGCTCCTGTATCTCCTTTTAATGAAGTGATAAAGTCGGTTTCAGTTCCACTGTTTCCAGCATCTAACCAAACTTGATAGGCTGATTTTCCGTCTACTCCGTTCGTTCCATTCGTTCCCGCAGCTCCTGTATCTCCTTTTAATGAAGTGATAAAGTCGGCTTCGGTTCCACTGTTTCCAGCATCCAACCAAACTTGATAGGCGGATTTTCCGTCTACTCCGTTCGTTCCATTCGTTCCCGCAGCTCCAGTGTCTCCTTTTAATGAAGTGATAAAGTCGGCTTCGGTTCCACTGTTTCCAGCATCCAACCAAACTTGATACGCAGATTTTCCGTCTGTCCCATTGGTTCCATTCGTTCCCGCAGCTCCTGTATCTCCTTTTAATGAAGTGATAAAGTCGGCTTCGGTTCCACTGTTTCCAGCATCCAACCAAACTTGATAGGCGGATTTTCCGTCTGCCCCATTGGTTCCATTCGTTCCCGCAGCTCCGGTATCTCCTTTTAATGAAGTGATAAAGTCGGCTTCGGTTCCACTGTTTCCAGCGTCCAACCAAACTTGATACGCTGATTTTCCGTCTACTCCATTTGTTCCCGCAGCTCCAGTGTCTCCTTTTAATGATGTGATAAAGTCGGCTTCAGTTCCACTGTTTCCAGCGTCTAACCAAACTTGATACGCAGATTTTCCGTCTACTCCATTCGTTCCTGCAGCTCCAGTGTCTCCTTTTAATGATGTGATAAAGTCGGCTTCGGTTCCACTGTTTCCAGCGTCTAACCAAACTTGATACGCAGATTTTCCGTCTACTCCGTTCGTTCCTGCCGCTCCGGCATCTCCTTTTAATGAAGTGATAAAGTCGGCTTCGGTTCCACTGTTTCCAGCGTCTAACCAAACTTGATAGGCTGATTTTCCGTCTACTCCGTTCGTTCCTGCCGCTCCGGTATCTCCTTTTAATGAAGTGATAAAGTCAGCTTCAGTTCCACTGTTTCCAGCGTCTAACCAAACTTGATACGCAGATTTTCCGTCTACTCCGTTCGTTCCTGCCGCTCCGGCATCTCCTTTTAATGAAGTGATAAAGTCGGCTTCGGTTCCACTGTTTCCAGCGTCTAACCAAACTTGATACGCTGATTTTCCGTCTGCCCCATTGGTTCCATTCGTTCCCGCAGCTCCGGTATCTCCTTTTAATGAAGTGATAAAGTCGGCTTCAGTTCCGCTGTTTCCAGCATCCAACCATGTTTGATACGCGGATTTTCCGTCTACTCCATTTGTTCCCGCAGCTCCAGTGTCTCCTTTTAATGATGTGATAAAGTCGGCTTCAGTTCCACTGTTTCCAGCGTCTAACCAAACTTGATACGCTGATTTTCCGTCTACTCCATTCGTTCCTGCAGCTCCAGTGTCTCCTTTTAATGATGTGATAAAGTCGGCTTCGGTTCCACTGTTTCCAGCGTCCAACCAAACTTGATACGCTGATTTTCCGTTTGCCCCATTGGTTCCATTCGTTCCCGCAGCTCCAGTGTCTCCTTTTAATGAAGTGATAAAGTCGGCTTCGGTTCCACTGTTTCCTGCATCTAACCAAACTTGATACGCAGATTTTCCGTCTGCCCCATTGGTTCCATTCGTTCCCGCAGCTCCTGTATCTCCTTTTAATGAAGTGATAAAGTCGGTTTCAGTTCCACTGTTTCCAGCATCTAACCAAACTTGATAGGCTGATTTTCCGTCTACTCCGTTCGTTCCATTCGTTCCCGCAGCTCCTGTATCTCCTTTTAATGAAGTGATAAAGTCGGCTTCGGTTCCACTGTTTCCAGCATCCAACCAAACTTGATAGGCGGATTTTCCGTCTACTCCGTTCGTTCCATTCGTTCCCGCAGCTCCAGTGTCTCCTTTTAATGAAGTGATAAAGTCGGCTTCGGTTCCACTGTTTCCAGCATCCAACCAAACTTGATACGCAGATTTTCCGTCTGTCCCATTGGTTCCATTCGTTCCAGCAGCTCCGGTATCTCCTTTTAAAGAGAGGATAAAGTCGGCTTCAGTTCCACTGTTTCCAGCATCTAACCAAACTTGATAGGCTGATTTTCCGTCTGGTCCTGACGATGCAACTGAACTCCATAAACTACCATCAGAGCTATAAACATCTCCGGAATTAGTATCTACATATAAAACTCCTGTAACAGGATCTACAGAGTTATTAATAGGTGATCCTATACCAGTTAATAACTCATTCTCTTGCAAAAGAGATGATAAATCGACTGATTTAGAACTTGCATTTTCCAACTCAAGAGTAAGAATATTAGAGCTATTTAAGAAGAATTTTTCTATTTGTTGATTATCTACTTGTGTAGTAATCAGGTTTGAGACCGTGGTTATATCTACTAATTGTTCCCATAGCACTCCATTCCAATAATAAAATCCTTTTCCAGAATTTTTATTAGTGTTATAAACTAATAAACTTTCTTTAATTGTATTATTATTTACTGGTAATGATGTACTTAAATCATTAATATTTAATCTAGGTATTAATAAGCCTCTGGAATCTGATTTAATATCTAACTGAGCAGATAGACTAGGTGTTAAGGTTCCAATGCCTACTTGAGCAATAGTAGCTGTGCTTAAAACTAAAAGTACGAGGGTAGCTAATTTTTTCATTATTTACTTTGTTTGGGTGGGACTTCTTGATTATCATGTATAATATTTTATTAAATTGACTTTATTTTTTCTTAAGTATGATTAAATGCTTTTACTAGCACTGTATTAATAGTTAAAAGGTGACACCTGTAAAAAAACACTTAAAGTAAACTGATTTACAATACTCTAACCTCTTACAATTTAATAAAAAAAAATAATTTAGGTAAATATTACTTTTACTCTTTTTAATTATCAGGTAAATTTCCCTTAAGAAATAACTCTTTTGAATAAAGAAATAATTGAACTTTTAAGTAGCTTAATAATTATAAAAATAGAAGTATTAATGAGTCGTCCTAAAATAGGTTGCCTATTAAAAAATATAATTTAAACCAGATAAACTAGTTTATCTTATTTTTTGTTGTGTATAAAATTAAGTGTTTTCATATTCAAACCCACGTGTGGTCTTAGATTATTCTAAATATTTATTGACTTTTTAATGAGTTTTTCTAATTCCTTTTCTCTCTTACATTTATAAATTAAGGATTAATGTTTCAAAATTGCATTAATCCCTTCTGTTAAAGTATTTTGACGACAGTCGTATCCGTATAATCATTTATGATTGTATTCCTTTTCCAAGAACTTTACATCAATAACTAAGCATTTTTTCTCTATCTAAGAAAATGATTAGTCATTATTTTTTTACTTGATATATCAAATAAAATTATATCTTTACTTGATATATCAAACAAAATGAATTTTAATACACCAACCACCACAGTACTATACTCTATTGAGGAAGCTATAAAAGCATACCGCAAATTAAGTCAACATAATATCTCAGAAGTTGTACCTAGTATTACTGTAGATCAGGGTTTGATTTTATTATTACTTGAAAATAATGACAAGTCACAAACTGAAATTGCCGATTTAATTTTTAAAGACTACGCTTCAATGACACGAATTGTAAAATTGATGATAAAGAAAGATTATCTGATAAAATTTACAGACAATGAAGACAAACGAAAAGCTAAATTAGAAATTACAGAAAAAGGAAAAGAAATTATCAAGAAACTAAAGCCTGTAATACAAAAAAATAGAAAAACTGCCTTAAATACCATTTCTATTAAAGAGCTAGAACAGCTTTATAAAACCTTAAAAAAAATAACTAAAAATTGTAATCATTAAAATGAAAAAATTAACCTACTTACTTGTACTTATAATAACTTTTTCTTGTACTAATAAAAAACCTACTACTTTTAAAAGTCCAAAAATAACTCAAATTGTAAATTATTTAGATTCTTTAGATAGATTTAGTGGAGCTATTTTAATTGCTAAAAACAATAACATTTTATTCAAAAAAGCATACGGTTACGCCCACATAGGTCATAAGATTAAAAATAATACAGAAACAAAATTCAATCAAGGTTCTATTGGTAAGTCATTTACTGCTGTAGCCATATTACAGTTAATACAAGAAGGAAAATTATCACTTCAAGACAATATCGGAAAGTTTATTCCAAATTACCCTAATAAAACTGTTAGAGATTCTGTTACAATAGCTCACCTTTTAACACATACAAGTGGACTAACTCATTTTTTTGTTAGGAAATCTTTCATTGAAGGATCAAAAGATTTATATAGGTTTTCAAAAGATTTTAGCTCTCTTTATGAAAATGAACCAATGGAGTACAAGCCAGGTGAAACATTTTCATATCGTAATACCAATTACGTTATACTTGGTAGAATTATTGAAGCCATATCTGGTAAAGAATACAATACTTATTTAGAAGATAATATCTATTCTAAAGCTTCTATGAAAAATACTGATAATTATCACTTGGATCATCCTATTGAAAATGCCGCTGAAGGTTATACCGTTTCTGATATTTATCCAAATAAACTAAAAATAAACTTTCACACGTATCCCGTAAGAGGTGGTGCTCATGGGGCGGATATACCACCTTAGATGATTTGTATAAGTTTTCTAATGCTTTGAAAGACTATAAACTACTTAATAAAGAATACACTAAACTATTCACTACTCCTTTAAAAAAAGACAGTTACTATGGTTATGGAATGCAATTTCCAAACCCAAAAGAAGGTAATATATATGGTCATAGTGGAGGACATTATGGTGTGGGTAGCGAATGGCGAGTTTATAAACAAGAAGGATATACTGTAATAATTCTTGCAAATAAAGATGCCAATAAAGGCTTTTTAGATGTACGCTATTTTATAGAAAAAACTATTTCTGGAAACACTCCCAAACTAGACAATTACTTTTTTACCAAAAAGGTAATTAAAACCTATTTAAAT
Source organism: Tenacibaculum mesophilum (assembly GCF_003867075.1). Lineage (NCBI taxonomy): Bacteria > Pseudomonadati > Bacteroidota > Flavobacteriia > Flavobacteriales > Flavobacteriaceae > Tenacibaculum > Tenacibaculum mesophilum. The sequence goes on from NZ_CP032544.1 coordinate 1,476,622, forward strand.
AGTGGCTTTAAAAAAGCTAAAGCCATGATTAAGGGCTCTAAATTTAAGCTTTCAGAAATTGAGCTAAATACTAAAGGTTATGAAATGATTAAAAGAGGTTTTTATGAAAAAGCTATTGACTTATTTACACTTGAAGTATTTTTTTTTCCCGAATCATATGACGCATACGACTCTTTAGGAGAAGCATATATGAAAGATGGACAAATAAGAAAAGCTATAAAAAATTATCAAAAGAGTTTAGAAATAAACCCTGAGAACTTAAATGGAAAGGAGAAGTTACGCGAATTATTGGCTATGAATAATTAGCCATAACAAAAACTCCGCCTTTCAGCGGAGTTTTTATTTTTATTCTTCTTCATCGTTAAATGAAGAATTCTTCTTTGCTTTTTTACTACCTTCATACAGTTCGTACTTTACAAAACGGCAATCTAAATCTGCATTTTTAAGCGGTATTCTTTTCGACGTTCGTAACCCTACAAACTTTAACGCTTGAATATCCGACGTAATTAACCACGCAGTTGAATTTGGATAGTTATTCTTTAAGGTGTCTCCTATTTTTCTGTAAAATTCTTCTACATCAATATTTAAACGCTCTCCATAAGGCGGATTGAACAAAATTGTAGTTTTACCAAATACTTCTTTTTTAGAATTGAAAAAGTTTACGTGATGTACTCCTATAAACTCATCCAAATTAGCATTGATAATATTTTGCTGCGCTTTTCTAACTGCCGATGGAGCCTTATCAAACCCCATAATTTTGAAATGAGAACTTCGTATTTTCTTTAATAACGAATCTTGAATAACAAAGTATAAATCTTCATCATAATCCTTCCAGTTTTCAAAAGCAAAGTGCTTACGGTTGATATTTGCAGGAATTTGATTCGCAATCATTGCAGCTTCAATCAAAATAGTTCCTGAACCACACATCGGGTCAATAAAATTTTCTTCCCCTTTATATCCTGAAAGTAAAATTAATCCTGCTGCCAATACCTCATTAATCGGAGCAATATTCGTAGCACTTCGGTATCCACGTTTGTGTAACGATTCACCTGATGAGTCTAACGAAATAGTTAGCCATTCTTTGTGAATATGTACATGAACTTTTACATCTGGATATTTTAAATCTACATTCGGACGCTTTTTATACTTATGCATAAAATAATCAGCAATGGCATCCTTTGATTTTAAGCTAATATAATGTGAATTTGAAGTAAAGTTTTTTGAATTTACTACCGAACCTATCGCAAACGTTCCATCAACATCCAAAAAACGTTCCCATTTTACACGTTGAATTGCTTCGTATAAATCTTCTTCATCAAAAATTTTACTGCGTTTAATTGGTTTTAAAATACGAATAGCAGTACGTAAAGCTATATTTGCTTTGTACATAAAACCTTTATCACCTCTAAAAGTAACACTCCTTACTCCTTCTTTCACTTCCATTGCTCCTAGTTGACGTAACTCATCTGCCAAAACACCTTCTAAACCTGCCATGGTTATGGCGGTCATTTTAAAATCTTTTTCCATGTAACTGTAAAATTTCATTGCAAAAGTACAGCTAATTTTGGGTTGTTATGAATCTTTTCTACTTTGAATGTAAAAAACGTAAGTTTTGCGTATTTTTGCAGACCTTTATAATTATGAATACAACAGATTGGTTTACTTCGTGGTTTAACACACCATACTATCATATTTTATACAAGCATAGAAACGATGCCGATGCACAGTTTTTTATGCGTAATATCACTTCTTTCTTACAACTGCCTAAGTTAAGTCGTATTGCTGATTTACCCTGTGGAAAAGGACGTCATGCAGTATACTTAAACTCGTTAGGATATGACGTTGTGGGTGGTGATTTAAGTAAAAATAGTATTAAACATGCCAAACAGTTTGAGAATGACACGCTTCATTTTGAAGTTTGGGATATGCGAGAGCCTATTGAAAGTAAATATGATGCTATATTTAATCTCTTTACTAGTTTTGGTTATTTTGAAGATGATAACGAAGACATTGCTGTTTTAAAAAGTATTAAAAACGGATTAAAAGAAAACGGTGTATTTGTCTTGGACTTTTTAAATGTTGAAAAAGTAAAAAATACACTTATAAAAGAAGAAATAAAAACTATTGATGGTATTGAGTTTAATATTAAAAAAGAAATTAAAGACGGATTTATATTAAAACATATTTCTTTTACAGCTGAAGGAAAATCACACTCGTATACAGAGCGTGTAAAATTTTTAACTTTAGAAAAACTACAATCATATTTTAATAGTGTCAATTTACAAATAACACATGTTTTTGGCGATTACAGTCTTAATGAGTTTAATTCACAATCTTCTGATCGCTTAATTATTGTTGCTAAATGAGTTACTTTTTACTAATTGTCTCTGTTTTAGTAGGTGTTTTATTCGTTTTTACACTAAAACCTAGTAAAACCTTCGTTCGCTTATTATTAGCATTTAGTGGCGCTTATTTACTTTCAGTAACTATCTTACATTTATTGCCAGAAGTATATCTCTACACTAATAACACAAGATTAGTTGGTATTTTAATTTTAGTGGGAATCATCATTCAATCGGTATTAGAGTCTTTTTCTAAAGGTGCTGAACACGGACATATACATTTACATTCTGACTCGTCTAAGTTTCCTTGGTTATTATTTATTAGTTTGTGTGTACACGCTTTTTCAGAAGGATTACCTATTCATCATGCAGATGACAACTTATTATGGGCTATTGTTGTACACAAAATTCCTATTGCAATAGTTTTAACTACCTTCTTATTACATGCTAAGTATTCTAAAAAAACAGTCTTTTTATTTTTAACCTTATTTGCATTAATGAGTCCCTTAGGTATTTTAGTATCTAACAACGTTCTTTTAGTAAAACAATACCATACAGAAATTACAGCTTTAATAGTTGGAGTGTTTTTACATATTTCAACCATCATTCTTTTTGAAAGCACGGAAAACCATAAATTCAACTACCAAAAGTTTGCTGCTATTATTTTAGGAATATTGTTAACTATCTTCTCTATGCACCAACCCCATTGAGAAAGCAGGTAAACAAACTGCTAAATACTCACAGGGTTCTGTAAATGGGTTAGAATATTGAACACGTGTCTTTTTTTCAATTTTAATCGATTGTCCTGCTTCTAACACCACAATTTCACCATCAATATTAAATTGCTTTTTTCCTTTGATTATATAAGTATATTCTTCAAATTCTGGTGTTTGAAAAGGCTCACTCCAGCCTGGAGGTGCTATCATGTATGCTATACTTACTTTTGAATTTCCATCAGTAGCATTTCCAAAATGCTCTTCAATTAATTTTCCATCAGTCGTTGGTACTACAAACGGGCTTTTTTGAATCTTATATTTTTTACTCATAAGTATTCTATTTATTATTATTTTTAGATTGGACTCAAATAACTTTTCGATTTATAGCTTAAAATTGTCTGTTCTTAAAATATATAAAAACACTTGAAAGAAATTTTCTTAGTATGCAAAATAAATTTAATAGATAATTTAGCGATAAATCTTTTATAAATAACAATAACTAAAATAAAAAACTGTGTGTTAAATTATCAATCATAATATTACAATGTATTAATAATAAATAAAAAATAGAGTTAACTAAAACTGAAATGTTTGAAGATAAGTAAAATGAAACTTCTCTTTTGTTAAAGTTTTTGGACACCCTGTTATAATTACAATTTTACAACACTTATTTAAAATTAATTCTTGTGCCTGTCGAGATTTAGTTAACAAGGTTGGGTTGGTTCAACCTTCAGCCTCACAACATTTAAAAGAACTAAAACAATTAGGTTTAATTAAAGAAATTATAGAAGGGAATGAGCATTTCTTACCATATTCATAAAGAAAACTCCTGCTAAAAATTATCTTTATTAATTCATATTATCTCAATAAACCTATATAATAATAAAACCATCACAAGTAAGCTTAGCATTATAGGAATTAAATAAATATGGGATACCTGTGAAGAAGGTATTTATAATGATTTTTTTGTTATTCATGAGGATGGGAAACTACAACGCTTTTTCCTGTATTTGCTGAAACTTTGAAAAACTCAGGTTTTTAAATAAAGATAATTTCAAAAAAAATGAAAATCCTGTTTACGATATTAAGTATACTACCAACCACCAACAAAGGGTATAGAGCAAATGGTGAACGACACCCTCATAGTTGGACTATTGTTGACAAAAACGACTTGATAAACTGGATATTGACAAAATAAATACTGATTATAGCAATTATTACAAGACTTCCTCGATTACTTCTTTTAACTTAATTGGATTCTTATAATATTAATATGTTTACAAGCTCTAGTAACAACTTCATCATTAACAATTAGAACTTCACACAGAGAGTACTTTGACTCTCTATTCTTATAAATTTTCAAAAAAACAGATACTAAAAGTGCTAAAATCTTACTACTTTACACAACTAAAGTCTAGATTAAACGTATCTTTAAACTTTAATCGCAAATAATATTAATATGAATTTAAGAGGAGTTGTTTTTTTTATTTTTATACTCTCAAACTATTTGGCTTTTGCTAATGATACAATTATAAAATACCTACTTTTTACACCTCAAAAAATATCTATTAAGAAAAATACTATTGCTGTAGAACAAGCACAAATAATGTTTTTAGATAATTTTTTAAAAACAAGTAATAATGAAGCCTTTACAGGTAAACATATTATACAAACTAACAGAGGAAATTTTAAAGTTTGTTTTGAAATAGATAATAGTCTTCCAAATATAGATGCATATGAGCTAGAACTTAAAGCTTCAGAAATTAATTTATCTGCTAAAAATATAAGTGCTTTACGTTATGGTAAACAAACTTTAAACCAATTAATATCTTACGCTAAAGATAAGCACAACTCATTGCCTACCCTTAAAATTAGTGATTGGGCTGATTTTGAAAAGAGAGGTTACATGTTAGATATAAGTCGGAACAAAGTACCTAAAATGGAAAGTTTATATCAGTTAATAGATCAATTAGCAATATGGCGAATTAACGAGTTACAACTTTATACAGAACATACTTTTGCTTATCGTAATCATCCCATTGTATGGAAAAATGCGAGTCCGCTTACAGCCAGCCAAATTCAACAACTCGATTTTTATTGTTTAAAAAAAGGAATAGATTTAGTACCTAACCAAAATTCTTTTGGACATATGGAAAATTGGTTAAAACATGATGAATACTTAAGTTTAAGTGAGTGTGAAACCAATTGTAAAACAAAATGGGGTAATAAAAAAAGGACTGCCCTCGCCCCTACAAACCCTGAATCATTTAAATTAATACAAGAGTTATATGCAGAGCTTTTACCCAACTTTTCTAGCAATTATGCTAATATAGGAGGTGATGAAACTTTAGAGTTAGGTTTAGGTAAATCAAAATCATTATGCGACTCTATTGGTAAAGGAAAAGTATATTTAAATTTTTTAAAAAAGTTAAACACTGAGATTATAAAAAATGGAAAAAAAACTCAGTTTTGGGGTGATATTGTACTAAATCATCCTAAATTAATAAAGGATATTCCTAAAAATATGACTGCTTTAGTTTGGGGTTACGATGCTACTTATCCTTTCGATAAAAATTTAGCTAAATTCCATAAAGCTAACTTAAATTTTTACGTGTGCCCTGGTACGTCTAGTTGGCGTTCTGAAATTGGTAGAAACGCCAATGCCTTTATAAATCTTAAAAAAGCTGCAGTAGCAGGAAAAAAATATAAAGCCAAAGGTTATCTCATAACAGATTGGGGAGATTTTGGGCATTTTCAACCAAAATCTGTCAGTTATCCCTCCTTAATTTTAGGAGCTAATTATGCATGGAATTACTCTGATAAAACAGAAAAAAATTTAGCCTTTCTTTTAAACAAGTTTGTATTTAAAGATGCTACAGGTTATGCTGCCAAAGCTGTCTTAACTTTAGGAAATTCTTACTTAAAAGCTAAAATACCTGAAGGAAATGCTAACGCTTTTCATTTAATGATTAGACGATTTAGATGGACTATAAAAGGACATTACCAAACCAAACATATTACCAAAAGTGGTTTATTAGCTTCTAAAGTTGAAATTAAAAAAGGACTCGCATTATTACATAAAGCACAACCAACAGCTTTAGATTCTTTAATCGTTATTAAAGAACTAGAACAAGCTTCTAAACTGGCTCTTTTTGGAATTGATTTAGGTTTAGCAAGATTAACAGCTAAAAATACGGCTACAAAAAATATTCCACAGAAAAAAAGAAAGGAATTAGCTTCTGAACTTACAACTTTAATAGAAAACCATAAAACAATTTGGTTACTTAGAAACCGAAAAGGAGGGCTACAAGATTCTACCGAAAAACTAGAAGACTTACTAAATTATTTAAAAGGATGACAGAAAAACAAAAAATGCTAAATGGTGACTACTATAATTCAAGAGATCCTGAATTAATTAAAGTTTACCACAAAGCCAGAAAGTTATTAAAAGAATATAATTTCTTAAATTCAGAGTTAACACTAGAACGAGATAGAATTTTATCTGAACTCTTTGCTTCAAAAGGTAATGGAGTTTGGATAGAAACGCCTTTTTTTTGTGATTATGGTGAAAATATTTCTATAGGAGAAAATACTTTTATAAACACTAACTGTATGTTTTTAGACAATAATAAAATTACCATTGGTAAAAATTGTTTAATAGCTCCTTATGTACAAATTTATACCGCTACACACCCCATAAAAGCTTCTGATCGTATTATTAACTCCAATAACACAACTCATTATCTAACTTCAACCAAACCAGTAACTATTGGAGATAATGTTTGGATTGGTGGTAATTCTATAATTTTTCCTGGAGTATCTATTGGAAATAATGTAACTATTGGTGCTGGTAGTACTGTTACTAAAAACATCCCCAGTGATGTGCTGGCTTTCGGCAACCCATGTGAAATAAGAAAAAAGTTAGATAGTTAACTATTAAAAAATAAAGAAGTTTATTCCTTAATATATTACGAAATCAATATTTTCAATATCTGATCCTCTAAAAGCTCCAGTAATACTATCTTCTAATTTTTGAGGTAAAGTTACCTTTTTTAACTTTTTGCTATCCTTAAAGGAGTCGCTCCCTAAGGTTGTTATGTGCTCTGGAATTGTAAGTTCTTCAAAATTATTTTCAGCAAAACAATCATTACATAATTTAGTGACCGATTTTGGTAAATCTATACTCGTAAGTGCATTTCCTACAAAGCAAAACATATGAATTGTTGTTAATGATCCTTTTATAATGAGTTTTTCAATTTTATTTCTTCCAAAAGCTCCACCTCTTATTTCTGTAACTTTTGACGGTATAACTAACTCTTTAATTTCATTTTTATAAAAGGCATCCTCGTCTATATATTCTAAAAATTTTGGTAAGATTACTGCTTTGAGCCCTTTATCATCAAAAGCCTCCCTTAATATATACGTTACAGGTTTATTGTTTATATAGTCGGGCATCACAACACTTGTTGATTGTCCTATATAATCTAAAATTGCAATACCTCCGTTGAACTCTCTAAAAGAATACTCTTCATTTTTTAAAATCGTAACCTGCTCTTTCATTCTGTTTATTTTGTTTTATTGATAATTACAAATACTAAAATTATATAGAAGAAAGTGATTTTTGAAAAGTAATTTGTTTTCGTTGCTATTGTTTTTATATTCGTTTCAAAAAATATTGTTTTATAGTATGAAAAAACTGCTCACAACAATATTTCTTATAATTTAAATTTTTCTTTTAGTTAATCCAGGAATCAGGCTCTGTAATAACTGATAGTAAAACAAAGAAAAAAATCCGGTATGTAAGTTATTTAAATAGTTTAAGTAAAACACCGACACATTGTTAAAAAAGAAATAATAAACTTTTATCTATGAATAAAATTGAAATAGCAAAAAAATATATAATGCATCTCCAAAACGGAAACATAAAAGAGATTATTAGTTTATTTAATAGTAATGGGATTGTTGAATCACCTATTTATGGAATAAGAAAAGCCGACGAATTTTATCTTGAATTAAATAATGACACTTCTAACTCTGAACTTTTCATAAAAGGAATTTTTGAACAAAATAACTCTAATAATTTAGCACTCTACTTTACTTACAAATGGACTTTAAAGAATAATAAAAAAGTAGAATTTGATGTTGTTGATATTATTGAGTTTGATTCTGAGTACAAAATAATGAAACTAAAAATAATTTATGACACAGTGACTTCTAGAAAATTTGTCAATGAATTAAAAAAATAAAAACTATGAAATGAATACTATGATTTGCGGAATTGGAACGTCTAAAATTTTAAGTACTGAAATAGAAATAGTAAAGTACCCCTTTAAACCTTCATTAGTATTTCCTAATAAAAAAATTAAAGCTTGTGAAATAGACGCTATATGCTACCAATCTTATCCTCCTTTAATCAAAATTAAGGATGAAGTAATTTTTATCCAAAAAGAAAAAGCTGAACTTTTAAAAAGTTTTGTTAAAAAAAACAATATTACAACCTTTAAAGAGTCTAAAAACTGGAATTGGCTGTTAGAGCCTTACCTTGACACAGTTTATACACATGAAGATGATTTAAATATAATTAACTTGTTAAATACAAACGGTATTTCTACCCCTGAAATCTTGCAAATAAGAAATGAAGTAGGTAAACAAATGTATAAATACAATTTTAACACCATGCTTTGGAATTGGTTTAGCTTAGGGCTGCCTGATGTTTTAGCTGCAATGAGAGTAAAATATAGAGAAAAAGAGTTTGCTAACTTTTATAAAAGAGCAATGGAAATTGAGTTAAGAAAGCCCTATCTAATTAAATAGCACACCAAACTTTTAGGAACTAAATTAGTTAATACTATTTTCACGTAACATTAACACAATTAAATAGCACGCAATTTAATTGTAAGGTATTTTTGTGTTGTTATTTAAGTAAATTATGTCAGAACAATTAAAATTAAAAAATCAAGTATGTTTTCCTGTATATACACTTGCCAAGGAAATTATTAGTTTATACAGACCTTTATTAAAAGAGGTAGATTTAACCTATCCTCAATATTTAGTAATGATGGTTTTATGGGAAGAAGGCAATCAAAGTGTATCTGAAATTGGCACTAAACTAAACTTAGACAGTGGCACTCTTACTCCTTTATTAAAAAGACTAGAGCAAAAACACCTTATAGAAAGGAAAAGAGAAACCACCGATGAACGTGTTGTAAAAATTAACCTTACAGATAAAGGTAAAAGCATACACAAAAAAGCAACTTGTATTCCTGATCAAATGATGACTTCATTAAATGTTTCTACAGAAAAATTAATAGAGCTTAAAAACACAATAGAATATATTTTAAATCAAATTAATAAATAATGAAAACAATTTATAATATCAGCGCCAAAGCAACTGGTGGAAGAAATGGGCATGTAAAAAGTGAAAACGGAGTTTTAGAACTTGATGTTAGACACCCTAAAGCCCTTGGAGGCGCTAATGACGACTATCCAAATCCTGAAATGCTTTTTGCAGCAGGATATTCGGCTTGTTTTGACAGTGCATTAAACCTAGTTATTAAAAAATCTAAAATTAACACTGGTACAACTACCGTTAAAGCAACAGTAAGTATTGGCCAAATAGAAAATGGAGGCTTTGGACTTGCAGTAGCCTTAGATGTAAATATTCCTGAAGTTTCTTTAGAAGAAGCTAAAAATTTAACCGAAAAAGCACATCAAGTATGTCCTTATTCAAATGCTACAAGAGGAAATATTGAAGTAACATTAAATACAACAAATAATTAAATATTAATACAATGTCATTAATAGAAAACCTTAACTGGAGACATGCTGTAAAAGCTTTTGACCCAAATAAAAAAGTAAACGAAGAACATATTGAAAAAATTATAGAAGCTGCTAGATTAGCACCAACCTCATCAGGACTACAACAGTTTAGAGTCATTTCAATATCTAATCAGGAAGTTAAAGAAAAATTAGTACAAGGAGCCTTAAACCCTGACTCTATGAAAGACTGCTCACATGTATTAGTTTTTGCTGCTTGGGATAACTATACCGCAGAAAGAATAGATAAAGTATATGATTTTACTACTGATGAAAGAGGTTTACCTAGAGGAAGATTTAGCAGTTATACAGATATGCTTAAAAAAGCATATTTAAATCTTCCTAATGAAGTTAATTTTGCACATACCTCAAGACAAACTTATATTGCTTTAGGCTTAGCTCTAGCACAAGCAGCAGAGTTAAAAGTAGACACTTGTCCTGCTGAAGGATTTGACAATAAAGTGGTTGATAAAGTTTTAGAGTTAGATAAAATAGGCTTAAAAAGTGTATCATTGATGTACATTGGATATGCCGATGATGAAAAGGACTGGATTAAACCAATGAAAAAAGTTAGAATTCCTAGAGATGAGTTTGTTATTGATGTAAAATAGTACAGCAATAAACACCGTTTTATTAAAAAGTAAAACACTTAACTAAATGCTTTTCTTACAACTTTGCCTGTTTATAGAAAAGCATTTGTTTTTTATTAATATAAATTCCATACTTCATTTTACAATGAAATAAGATATAAAAACGCAATGTACTTTTACACTCAAATAAACACGTAAGTAACTATAAACACTTTAGAAAACACATTATTAATCTATTCAATAAAAAAAAACGTTCTTTTGTGCATCAATGTTTAGATTGGAGTGAAAGAAAACATCACATTGCAGGAGCATTAGGTGCTTCTCTTCTCAAAGCAATGATTAAAAAAGATTGGTTACGTAAAAAACCAAACTCTAGAGAAATTATTATTACCTCTTTTGGTAGAATAGAATTGAAAAATAAGTTAAATTTAGAGGTATAAAACATAATACTAACTTCTTTGAAAAAACTACTTTACTTACTTCTCTTTCTTCAACTTCCAGTTCAAGCACAACAAATATTATTCATTGGAAATAGTTTAACCTATATGAACAACATGCCTAAAATGTTGGAGTATATTGGTAAACAACATGGTGTTACTATTAAAACCAAGAGCTTATGTTACCCTAATTACGCTATTATTGATCATATTAACGAAGGAAAACTTCAAAAATTACTAGCTAAAAAACAATTCGATTATCTAATTATTCAACAAGGTCCTTCCTCACAAGCAGAAGGAAAAAGAATGCTAGTACAAGATGGAGCTACAATAAAAGCCTTTTGCGAGCAATATAACACCAAACTTGGTTACTTTATGGTATGGCCATCCGTTAGATATTACCATACTTTTGATAAAGTAATTGAAAATCACAAATCTGCCGCCAAACAAAATAATGCTTTGTTATTTCCTGTAGGTAATCTATGGAAAGAATACAATACTTATAAAGGCAAAGAGTCTTTATATAGCTTAGATAACTTTCATCCTTCAACAACTGGAAGTTTTGCAGCTGCCCTTACTATTTTTCATCAATTATATCCAACAAAAAACCTTCAACAACTCCCTTTTAAAAAGTATAAAAAATGGGTAGCTAATGAAGATTCTTTTAACTTGTTAGTTCAGTTAATAGAAAAGTATTAGGACTTCATACACTTTTTCAACACCTGTTCTGCCCTTTGTATATTAAATTTAGGATAAAATTTTTCTTTTATTTTTTCTTCCTTTCCTAGTTCAATGGCTCTTTTTACATTATTACAAAAAGGCTCTGTAGACTGCCCGAAAAAACGAGCTGCTCCCATATCTGACTCTGCTTTACTCAAAATAACTCTCGGATTATTAGGAGCTATTTTCAATGCTTTTTCATACAACGCCGCATTTTTCATAGACATCGTCATTCCATATTTCTGTCCATCAAAAGCCATATATGAAACATGTAATAATGCCTGTGTAATTAATATTTCAGGGTTTTCTGGTGAAATGGATTTTGCGATATCTAAAAACTCTTGTGCCTTATTTAATTTAGCTATTAACGTTGCTTCTTCTTTTATTTGAAAACTTTCTAAAATGTTAATCATTCCTGCGTAATAAGACGGCAACCAGTTGTCTTTTTCTGCTTTAGAAATACGTTCGAATAATTGAGCTGCTTCCGTTGTTTCATTTGCTCCCCATAACTCAAATGCCTTTGTCATTCCTTTTTCGTATTTACTTTGTGCTGAAACACTTATTGTAAATATTAATAGTACTAATGTGATTATTTTTTTCATCTTTTTAATCTTAATTGTTTTGTTTTTATTACTCTACAGGAAGTAGGATATCTTCAATACTCTATCAAGTAACTAATTCTTCTTTTGTTAATTTATATTAATTACTAATGATATGTCTTTATTTACCAAGAATTTGGCGTCTTTATATTTTGGAGGTCCCATAAATCCTTTTGCATCGTTAGAAACTCCTATTGGCTCTTTTGGTATTCCTATAAAGTTTGTATCCATTTTTTTATTATTATTTGTATCATGAAAGCAAGAAACCGCATATGTGCCTTTTGGAATATCGTGAAACTCAACCCTAGCCTTTTTATTAGTAATCTTTACGATCTCTCCCTTATACCCTTCTTTTAAAAAACTTTTCTCCGTATTGTATAATGCCACAAATAATGCACCTTTATCTGATTTTATCCCTTTAAAATCAATTGAAACTGTATGTGTATTTTGGGCTACCATAGCTGTTAAGCACCCAAATAAAATTATCATTGTTAAAATTGTTTTTTTCATCTGTCTCGTATTTATTTTAGATAATATTGATTATTATTTTGACTATTCAAATATCTTTTGATTTTCGTTAATTATATAAAAAAGAATACTGAATCGTTATTTTTAATTACTGAATTGTTGTTATAAGTTATTTAACTGGTTGTCCTTTTTATTATCACTAATCGTCCAAAAGAATCCTACGAAAAAGAAACTATCCGCTGATGGTATTATAGCTTGTCTATTAAAAGTCCCAGCTGGATTTGGTGTGTTTTTATAATTATATCCAAACACATTTTGTGTTCCTAAAACATTATTTACTGAGAAATACAAAATTTTTTGCTGACTAATTAAGTATGCCCAATTTAAGCTTACAGAATTATAATTTTTAGTTTTCTGATTCAGAAACCCACCTTTATTAGGGTTTGTATAACTTCGTCCAGATGCAAAATTATAACTCATTCCTACTTGACTTTTCCAATCTGCAATCCAATGTTTTGCTACGACTGATAAGTTGTGTTTTGATGCAAAGTTTGGTGTAGCTTTTACTGGGTAGTTTTTATAATCTCTTTCAGTATCTAAAAACGAATAGGAAACCCAATAATCTGTGCTTTTTACATTTTTATTATCTCTCCAAAAAATATCTATTCCTTTTGAATACCCTTCTCCTAAGTTTGAGAAATTTGAATAGGATAATGCTCTATCATTATCATATTTTACTAAATCTTGATACTTTTTATAATATCCTTCTATTCTTAAAATCTGTTTGTTTTTAACATACTGATAGTTTGCTATAAAATGAGAAGTATTCTCTGCTTTAAATTGCATGTTGAATTTTAAATATTCATTTTTCGGATTTTGATAAAAGCGTCCGTAAGCAAATGAAAACTGTGCATTTTCTCCTGGTTTATAAGCTATAGAAGCCCTTGGTGAAATGGTGAACTCATCTAACAATTCAGAGTTTTCCATGCGTACTCCTACTTTCGTTGCTAACTTTTTACTAAAAAAGATATCTGCTTCAATAAAACTTCCAAAGATATTATTGTCAACCCCATACGTAGTATTTCCATTCGTTTCACTGCTATAATCTTCAGAGAAATCGGTTATAAAATATTCTGCACCAAAATTCAGTTTAAATCGGTTTGAAAATCTCTTTTTCAACGTTGCCTTAACATGAGCTGAGTTTTCATTATCTACAACCTTATCATCCAATATGTTTATCTTTGAATTATCATTAGTAAACGATGCTCCTCCTGTAACTGTCCAGTTATTAGTTAAATGTTGTTTATAAGATCCATTGAAATACAAGTTTCTATTTTTCAACCCAAAACGAAATCCATCTTCATAATTAATATCCTCTTGAATCATATCAAAATCAGTATAACTATAAGCTCCGTACAACTTCAACAAAGACTCATTTTTAAATCTAAAACGATATACAGCTTCACCATTTAATGATTGCACTGGTTTATTCCAAGTATTCCTATCGGGAAATAATTTTTGATAGGGTGCTAAATTGATATAGGATGCGTTCACACTTAGTGAGTTTTTTCCAAATATCTGAGTGTTTCCTACTCCTAAACCAACTGTCATTAGTGAGATATCTGTCTTCTCTTTTACTGCTTCGTCATTCGTGTTTAGTAATAAAACACTTGACAATGCTTGACCGTATTCTGCTGAATATCCTCCTGTTGAAAACGTAATTCCTTTAAATAAAAACGGAGAAAATCGACCACGTGTAGGAATGTTACGTGCCGAAGGACTATACGGAGTAAACACTCGAGCTCCATCTATAAAAATTTGTGTTTCCTCCGCCTCACCTCCACGCACAAACAAACGTCCATCTTCACTAACCGAAGAAGTCCCTGGCAAGGTTTGCAAGGCTCCAACAAAATCTCCCAGTGCGCTTGCGGTGGTTACTACATCTAAAGGTTTTAACGCTGTTACTTTGGCATTATCTCCGGCTTCAAAAGTTCCAGCGTTTATAGTTACTGAATCCAACGTATTTACATCTTCACGAAGTATTATTTTTAAATTTTTAAACGTTGATACTTCAGCTGTTTTTATATAAGTTTCAAAAGAAATAAAAGACACTGTTAATGTTTGTTCTCCTTCTTCTGAAGTTGTAAAAGAGAAGTTTCCTTTTTCGTCAGACGAAGTTCCGTCATAAGTTCCCTCTAAATATACATTTGCTCCTTCAATAGGATTTCCTTTAGTATCAGTTACTTTTCCTTTAATAGTAGTTTGTGCAATTAATAATGTATGCGTTAAAAAACATACAATAAGTAATAAATGTTTCATTTTGTTCGTTTTTGACACCACAAAACTGCTTTCTTTTCAAACTTTAACAAAAAAAGAAATACTCAACTGTATAATTTTACAGATGAATTGTTTTGCAAATCAAAACTAAGATTACTTAACTCCCTTTATTTTACCTTTCTTGCTTTTGATTATTCAAATCTTGCTAAATTTTAATATACAAGACCTACAATGCTTTTGATAAAGTTGTACTTTTACATAGTATAAATTAACAATAATGGCACACGATTTAAGTGACTATAGAAAATCTTACGAAAAAAGAGAGTTACTAGAGAATAACTGTCCTGAGAATCCTATTGAATTGTTTAGGGATTGGTTTTTTGTTGCAGATGAATCTGAAATGGTAGAGGAAGCAAATGCTATGACGATTGCGTCTATCGGGTTAGATGGCTTTCCAAAAAGCAGGGTTGTTTTATTAAAAAAATACACTTGGGAAGGTTTTATTTTTTATACCAATTACAATTCAGAGAAAGGAAAGGCTATTTTAAATAACAATCATGTATGCCTATCTTTTTTTTGGGCTGGTTTAGAACAACAAATTATCATTAAAGGAAAGGCTGAGAAGCTTGCTGAGAATTTGTCTGACGGATATTTTGAATCGAGACCAGATGGAAGTAAATTAGGTGCTTGGGCTTCTAATCAAAGTGAGGTAGTTACCTCTCGTAATGAGCTGGATAACAATCTTGCTTCTTTTGAAAAAAAGTTTGAGAATCAAGAAATCCCTAGACCTAAACATTGGGGTGGTTTTTTAGTAAAACCAGTTTCTATTGAGTTTTGGCAAGGGCGCCCTAACCGTATGCACGATCGCATTCGATACACCTTACAAAAAGATTTTTCTTGGAAACTTGAACGTTTAGCTCCTTAGTTTTATATTTACATAGCTTTTTATAATTAAATGAAAACACTTTATATTGTTCGTCACGCAAAATCATCATGGAAATATGAGAGCGTTAAAGATATTGACAGACCTTTAAAAGAACGTGGTATTAACGATGCCCATCTTTTATCTAAGTACCTAGCGGAAGAAATAAAAAGACCTGACGTATTTCTTTCTAGTAGTGCCAACAGAGCGCTTCATACAGCTGTTATTTTTTGTGAGAACTTTGGATATCCTTTATCCAATCTTAAAATAAAACGTCAATTGTATAGCTTTAGTGATGGTTATTTAGTAAAAACAGTAAAAGCTCTTGACGATAGCTTTAACAGTGCTATTGTTTTTAGCCACGACCATGGTATAAATAGTTTTGTAAATAAATTTGGAAACAAACCTATTGCACATGTAACTACTTGTGGTGTTATTGGAATAGAGTTTGATACAAAGCACTGGAAAGATATTAAGAAAGGAAACACAGTTTTAGTAGAGTTTCCTAAAAACCATAGATAAATTAGTACATTTTGAAGATAAAGAAGTACGGCGCTATTGATATAGGATCTAATGCAGTAAGGTTATTAGTAGCCAACGTTATTGAAGAAAAAAATAAAGAACCACAATTTAAAAAGTCATCCTTAGTTCGTGTTCCTATTCGTTTAGGAGCAGACGCTTTTGTTTCTGGAAAAATATCAGAGGCGAATACTCAAAGAATGCTTGATGCAATGCAAGCCTTTAAATTAATCATGAAAATTCATGGTGTTGAAAAATACAAAGCCTGTGCTACCTCAGCAATGAGAGAAGCTGAAAATGGAGAAGAAGTTGCCGCTACTATTTTAGAAAATACTGATGTTAAGATTGATATTATTGACGGAAAAAAAGAAGCAGCTATAATTTCTTCAACAGATTTAAATCAATTAATAGAATCTGATGCTACTTACTTATATGTTGATGTTGGTGGGGGGAGTACAGAGTTTACTTTGTTTTCTAAAGGAAAAATTATTAACTCTAAATCTTTTAAAATAGGTACTGTACGTTTACTTAATAATACAAAACCTGAAAATAAAGCGCTTTTTAAAAAGGTTCAAAAATGGATTGAAGAAAATACTGGTGACTATAAACGTATTTCTTTAATTGGTTCTGGAGGAAATATTAATAAGCTATTTAAAATGTCTGGTAGAGATAGTGGTAAACCTATTTCATACATTTATCTTAATGCTCAGTACCAATTCTTAAAAAAGATGAGTTATCATGAACGAATCTCGGAATTAAGTTTAAACCCTGATAGGGCCGATGTAATTATTCCTGCTACAAAAATATACTTATCTGCCATGAAGTGGAGTGGTGCAAGAAAAATATATGTTCCTAAAATTGGGCTTTCTGACGGAATAATTAAAAGCCTATACTTTAATAAACTTTAGATTTACTATTACTTTTTATTTGTGACTCTTTTGGAATTGTAGTGTCTTAATAAGTATAAGTAATATTTTATTTACTATACTTCTCTAACAAGTAATCAAAAAAAACCGAGCTATTTGCTCGGTTTTTTATTTTAGTTTCTTCTTATTTGTACTTTGTCTGTTTTTAACTCTTTCTGTATCCAACTTCTCAGTTCGTTTTCATTTTTTACAAGAATAGAGTCCTTTAACTTTGCATTCCATTTTACTGATACTACTGTTGCTGTATCTACTTTTATAAAGTCGCTTGAAGATAGAACTTTAGCTAAACTCATTTCTTTTATATCATTGAATCTAATTTTTGCCTCTGTACTAATTTTACTAAAAGGAATTGAATTCTTATCTCTATATAAAGCTTGTTGTTCAATCGTTTGATTTAAATTAGATATGGTTCTTTTTAAATCATCAATCTCCATATGTAAACCTTTTATAACATTGTCTTTTTCATCTAATTCTTTTACAGCTCTATCATAAGCATCTACTACTCTATCAACACTTTTAGCTTTATTTTCATTTATAACTAAAGAATAAGAATCTATTTTAGGAAAAGCCTTTAATTCGTTACGTAAAAATGACTCTGTTGCATCACTTACATCACCATTAAAAAACAAGCTTATTGTTTTATCTTTAACTTCTAGTCTTTCACGCTGTAGCCATAAGTTAGGATTATCGTATACTTTTGCTTTTAAAAACCTTTTATAGTTTGCGTCTATTACACTCTCATTATACACTCCTACAAAAGTAAATACCGCTGGAACCATTACTAAAAAGGCTATAAAAGATGCTATTTGCGCTATTCTTTTACGTTTAGCTGAGTTTACATAACGAATCATAGTAAAACCTAACAGTTTTAATACTAAGAAAGTTGCTAAAGCGATAAAAATAGTATTAATTGTAAACAAGTACATCGCACCAAGAAAGTAGTCAAAATTACCTATTGCCAAACCATACCCTGCAGTACACAAAGGCGGCATTAAAGCTGTTGCAATTGCTACACCAAAGATTACAGAAGCAATTGTTCCTTTTTTGGTTCGTGCAATAATTAATGCTAAACCACCAAAAAAAGCTATTAATACATCTCGAATATCTGGTCTTACCCTACCTAATAACTCCGAAGTTTCTTCACGAAGTGGAAATATAAAGAAAAATAGAAATGCAGTTAATAAGCTCAATACAATCATAGTTGCTAAGTTTATTAACGATTTTCGTAATGTGTCAATATCATTAATAGCAATAGACATTCCTACTCCTAAAATAGGTCCCATTAGTGGAGATATTAACATGGCTCCAATTACTACTGCTGTTGAGTTTGCATTTAAACCAATAGATGCCACAAAAATAGAACAGATTAAAATCCAAGCTGTGGCTCCTTTAAAAGAAATATCACTTTTTATTGCTTCTATTGTTGCTTCTTGGTCTGTATCATCTCTAAAATCGAGTAACTCTAAAATAAACTTTTTTACTTTTTCCCATAAACCTTTTGCATCTTGCTGTATCGCTTGCTTCGATTGCTCCGCTGCTGCTTCTTGTTTATTTTCTTCCATAAATTCTAATTTTTGTTAACTTTGGAAAGATACGAAATTCAGTAATTAGTAAAGGCTAAAAAACTCTGAGAGACAAACTATTTTAGTTTACCTAAATAATTTCGTAACAAAGACTAATCTTTTTTAATAACCTCACTAAAAAAATTAAGGTTACTCTAAAATAAATAAATCGTTATTATAAACTATTTCTCTGATACCCAATTTATATGGTAATATTTGTTCAGAGTACTCTTTGTATAAGCTAGGGTTTATTTCTCCTGTAAAGAGTAGCTTTCCTTCCTCGTTATATGTTTGTATTGTTATAATTTCGTCTACTTTACTCATTTTTAAGTATACTTCAGATTGATATCTAGAGTTGGCTTTTAAATATACTATTCCTGTTACTAATTTACCTTTTGAGAAAACTGCAGTATATTTAGGTTTGTTTTTTTCATATTGAACAACTTCACCTTCTAATTGGTTATTTAATTCCTTATACGTTAATAGCAGCTGGTTTTGCAAATTGTAAACAGTGGTACTCGTTTCTTTTTCTGATATATATTCGGTAATTATTTTTTGATTTTTATTTTGTTCTATTTTCTTTACTAGAGCACCATTTTTATATGTTTTTTTGGTTCCATAAAGGTCATTCTTTTGCCCTTCAAAAGGCTTTCCTTTCTTATATAATAATCGAGATATTTCTTTACCTTTTTCATCATAATAAATACTATATCCTTCTTTTTTATTTTCGTAATAATTTTCTTCTTTTTGTTTTTTACCTCTTTTATAATAAATAAAAGTTCCATGCTTTTTATCGTTTACGTAATTTCCAGTTTCCTTTAAAGTTTTTTCGTCGTATTCAAACTTTTTATAAACTCCTTCCTTTAATCCATTTTTTACATTTATTTCTATTCGATCTTTATAATCATACATAACCCCTGTAGGTTTTTGATTGGTAAAAGTCGCTTGCCCTATTAATTTTCCTTCTTTAGAGTAAAATTTAGCTTCCGAATTAACATCTATATATTCTCTTAAAACATATTCATTATTCCTTGAGTTATATACTTTTTGATATCTTTTTGATTTTATAAGTTTTCCTTTATTTAACTCTTTAACTTCTTCTATTTGATCTGTTTTATAGAAATACTTGTATTCTGTTCCTGTTTTAGTTATAAAGTTATAATTAGCGATAACTTTTCCGCTTTTATCGTAATAAATTGCTGTTAACTTTTTTCTGTACGAATTAAGTTTATAGGTTACTTCACTTTTTTTTCCTCCATTAATATAGTAGCTAATGATTTTTGATAAACTTCCATCTTCGTAGAATCTTGTTTCTTTATAAAGAGCGTTATCTTCTTTATAATCATACTTTGTTCTTTCTACTACTTCTCCATCTTTAAAGCTCTCTTTTTCTGAAATTTTGTTTCTATAGTTTTTCTTATACAGAGTACCTTCAATAGGAGTTGGCGAGTAATAACCTGCTTCTAAAGCTCTAGAGTTATAATAACCTTCTTTTAGCTTTACTTTTAGTCTTCCTAACTTCTTTCCTGAAATATCATAATAGGTAATTTCTGAATTTTTTAAATGCGAAAATACCAATGTAGTATCTTTATAATATTCTACTACTTCTTCTGCTATTCCATTTTTGTAAGTAATATCTTGTTTATTACCTCCTTTATTTTTTACAACTCTACCTTCTAATTTATCATTTATTTGTTCTAACACCCCTATTTGAGTACCTTGATCATCGTAGCTTATTACCTTAACAAGGTTCCTTTTATCTCCAAATTCTTCTTTTTTAATTAGAATACCTCGTTTGTTAAATGTTTCAACCTTTTTTAATTTTCCTTTTTCATAAGTATTTATTTTTTTTACCACTGCTGTCTTGGTGAAAAAAAACAAGTATTTCTTTCCTTCATAAGGAGTTTTATAATTTAATTCTTCTTCATACTTGTATTGTATAGCCCCTAACTTGTTGTTTTGTTCATCATAAAATGTTTCTGTTAAAGTACTTTTATTAAAACGATTACGAGTAATTCCATTATGATAAAAGTATTGTGTAAAAACTGGATTTCCTTGTTCATATTCTGCAATATATTTAACACGCATTGGGTTATAATAATAGCTTACTTTTTTACCATCTCTATATGCTCTTTTATCATAAGTTATCTGTCCTATTTTTTTTCCTTTTTTACCATAATATATTTCTTTAGTTATTTTTCCTTTATCATAGTAATGCTCATAACGAATATCATTTTTATCTCCTTCAAAAAATATTCTTTTTGTTATTTTTCCATTCTCGTAGGTAACCTCTTCGATTGCTATAGTCGTTTTTTTGTCTTTACTTTCTGTATAATAAGTAGATATTCCTTTTAGTTGCTTATCATCAAAACTCATTTTCTTTATAAGTTTTCCTTCTTTAGTATACCAAAAGGCTTGTTGCAAATAAATACTATCTTTATACTTAGAAAGTCCTGTCATTTGTAATGTACCATCAATATAAAAGTCATTAACACGATATAGTTTTCCCTCCTTTTGTATAGGGTTTCTATAAAAAGAAGCATTTTCTTTATTGGTTTCTTTCCAGTTTTTATCTAACCAAAGTGTGTCTTTTTGAGCTTTAGCTATAGTTATACAACACAATAATAAAGCAATTGTAAAAAAGGATTTCATATATTAATTTTATATGTTTTTAATTTAAATGTTAGTTGTGACGTGCAACATTTTTTTTGAGTTTCAAAAATACAGTAATTTCAGAACGTTATTAAAATATACGTAAACCATATTTAGTTACAAATCCAAAAATATAGGGCTTTTGAGTATTACCAAAAGCCCTATATTTATTATTGAAGTTCTACTAATTTTTATAGTAATGTTTAAAAACTATTAAATCTTTAACTTACTTTTTAAATTCGGTGAAACTGCATCTTTATGTAATAAAACAGATATTGTTTTCAATTTAAAATAAGGAACTGACATATATACATACCCCTGATTTCCTTGATTTTTACCCCAAGAGTTCTTTACTTTAAAATAGGTATTTCCTTTTTGATCTTTTACCAAACCTACAATATGCATTAAGTGATCGTCCGTTGTATTAAAGTTTTCAAATTCTGCTTGACGTAAACTTGGTGTAACAGTTCTTTCTTCAACTATTTCTGTTAGTGCTTTTTCATTTTCTGTGCTACTTGCAGGAATTATTGCTACTCCATTTTTTGATGAAAATGTTTTTTCTGAAACATCACAGTCTAACTCTACGGTGTATCCTTTTTTAATTGCGTTTTCTGTTACTGCAACTAATTCATCTAAAGAAACATTATAAAATGCTCCGTTTGAAAAATTATCTGGAATATTTAAGATGAATTGATCATATTTTTTTGCATGCTCAAAAGAACTAATCGTTACATAGTTTGAAGGATCTATTTTTACATACTCTGCAAACGTTTTAGGAGTATATTTTTTTCCTTCAAAAGTAAATTCCTTTTTATTTTTTCCTAAGTATACATCCAAAACACTTTCTACTGATTGCTTCCACTTTGGACTTAATTCTCCTGCTGGATTTTTGATATAAGCATCCAACATCGATTTTAACACCGTAATCATTTCAGCGTGATTATGTTTATCTTGTCCTAAATCTAAACCAGTAAAAACTTGCTCAGGTACTAATCCGTATTTTTCTACAGAATTAATAACATCATGTGCCAAACCTCCTTCACTAAATTGTGCTTTTCCTTGGCGGTATAAGTAATTATTTGCTTTATCTGAATACGTGTTACGAACCGTATACATCTCAGATAAATCAATGTTTTTACCTGTCAATCTAATAATTTCTGATTCTAAAAAAGAGGTTGTAGAAAAGCTCCAACATGTTCCTGTTCTTCCTTGGCTTTTAACTTCAGTATCTTCAATGTCTTTTACTGTTGAAAACTGATACTTTTGTGCTGAAGTTGAAGTTATACTTAAAAAAGTAAATGCTGCTCCTAATAGAATTTTTTTCATATTTAAAAATCTTATGATAATTTAAGCAAGCAATTTACTCTTTTTAAAAGACTATTAAACTTCAAAACTGTTAAAAATCTACAATAACACCTATACGAGGTAAGGCTCTACCTGTTGTACTTTCTATTTCTTCTAGTAAATATCTTGAACTATCGTTAGGATCGGTCACTCTTCCATTTCCATCTTCAATAGGTAATAAAAATGGTTGCTGTTTAGAGCTACTAGCATATATATTTTGAACATCTAAATACAAGTTAATAGCCGCTTTTTTTAAGAACCATGTTTTATCTACACGTATATCTAATTGTGTATACGTATCTAATCTTTCTGTGTTTAGTTTGGTATAATCTAAAATTCCGCCGTTTTGCACATCGTAATTATCTTTTAAAGAAGAAGCGTCTAAATTGTATGGCGTATAAGGTTTACCACCAACTAATCGAAATTTCGTTCCTATTTCCCAGTTTCTGTTTAGTTTTTTTCCTGCTGTAATTGTTAGTAAGTGTTTATTATCCCAAGTTGAGGGAATATAGGCTCCTTGTGCATCTTTAAATTCACTTCTCACAAAAGTATACGACGCTATTCCGTACAATCCACTATACGATTTCTTTTGTGCTAACAACTCAAAACCATATGCTCTACCCTCAGAGGTTGAACTTACTGCTTCGTTTCCTATAATACCAAAATCAGCACCTAGGTTTGCTAGACTTATTTTGTTTCTTATTGAAAATGGATAGTTTTTATATCCTTTATAAAACCCTTCAAAAGTTATTTTTGAACTTGTATCAGGCTTATAACTCAATCCACTTACAAAATGATCTGATTGTATGTACTTCAATCCATTTTTATTCTCAAACTCTCCTATATCGTTTTTATATCCTAATACTGTATACGATGGTAATTGATAATAACGACCTACTGAAGAACTCACCGTCCATTTTTCAGATAAATTATAACTTAACGACAATCGTGGTGAAAATTGGTTAAATGGATTTTTCATTTCTGAATTGTAATCAATCCCGTCCATTCTAACTCCAAAAGAAACTCCTAACTTTTCATCTAAATATCTTTTTGATACTTGTCCGAAAACTCCATATTTCACAAAGTCTATGGCTGAATTAAAATCATAAATAATAACTCCATCTGAATTAGCATTTTTTTGATAATTACTATTCGTATACCTCGCTGTTTCTAAATTAAAACCTAAGTTAAAATCAATTTTGTTAGCAGTTTCAAAGCTATTTTCATATCGCAATTTATTTTCTATTTCTTTAGATGAATAATCTAACAATAAGTTTGCTGGTATTTCTTCATTTAAAAAGTACTTTACTGCCTTGTTTTTCCATTCATTTCTACTTAATACAACTAAGTGTGTCGAGCTTGGAGCAAAGTACTTATAACTGGCTCCTACCGTATAATTCCATTGACTGTTTACGGGAACAGAGTTTAAAATAACTTTATTTCTCTTTATCGTTTCTAAATCTGTTTCACCATCATTTACCTCTTTATTAATTTCAAAATCATCAATAGCACCCAAAGCAACTATTGATAATTCACTGTTTTTTGATAATTGCGATTTAACATTCACTTGAAAATCGCTGTATGTTGGTAAAAAAGGAAGTTTTATCAACTTAAATAAAAATTGTAAATACGATTGTCGAGCAGAAAACATAAAGGTTGTGTTCTTTCCTAATGGACCATCTAAGGTAATTCCTGCGTCCGAAGTTCCAATAGTTGCCCTTGTATTTAGTGAATTTGGGTTTCCTCTTTTTTGAGTAAACTCTATAACAGAACTTAAAGAGTTACCCCTATTAGCAGGAAAAGCACTTGAATAAAAATCTACCTTACGAATTAAATCTGCATTCATAATTCCAACTGGTCCACCAGTTGCTCCTTGTGTTTGGAAGTGGTTTATTACAGGAACTTCAATTCCATCTAAATAAAACTTATTTTCAGAAGTTGCTCCTCCTCTAATAATAATATCATTTCTAAATCCAGGATTAGAAGCTACTCCTGGAAAAGACTGAATAACCTTTAAGACATCTCTATTTCCTCCAGGGTTCTTTTCTATTTCTGCTATACCCAAACTTTGAAGCGATAAAGGGCTATCTACAGACTCTTTAAATAGTGGTGCTTGTATTTCAACTTCTTTTAACTGTGTTGCATCTTCAATTAACTCCAAGGTTATATATGGCGAATTATCTTTAGTAACTAAATACTCGTCAGAAATTAACGTTTTATAACCTACAAACGATGCTTGTATTTTATTATACCCTAAAGGGACATTACTCAATTCAAACTCTCCATTTTCATTTGAAACTGTCCCTATTTCTGTTCCGTGTACTAAAATATTTACAAAAGGAAGCACTTCTCTTGTTTTAGAATCAATAACCTTCCCTGAAATTCCTCCTTCATTTTGGGACATTCCAGTAAACGACTGAAGTAAAACTAAGAATATCAACACTTTTTTCATATCAAAATATTTAAGATTTAACAAAAATACACATTATGTTTAACAAAAAACAAAAAATATTAAACAACATAATTATACAAACAAAAAAACTCAATCGATATGATTGAGTTTTTGTGGGGAGAGCAGGATTCGAACCTGCGAAGTCGTAAGACAACGGAGTTACAGTCCGTCCCATTTGGCCGCTCTGGAATCTCCCCAAAGCTTTTTAAAAAAGCTTCTCATTTGTTAAGAGAAGCTTTATAGTGACCGGGCTGGGGCTCGAACCCAGGACCCTCTCCTTAAAAGGGAGATGCTCTACCAACTGAGCTACCCGGTCATTTTTTGCTTTTGCTATTCTGCGTTTGCGGGTGCAAATATAGAAGCTTTTATTGTTCCCACAAACATTTTTTAGAAGTTTTTTTGAAAATTTTTTAATGTTTTTTGTTACCTATTAATTAACAGAAAGTTACCTAAACATCATTTAAGTATGCTTTTCTTACTTTTTTAAATAAATTAGATGAATACACAAAATCTACCACTGCTTCATTATCTGTTTTGAAGATTTCTTTATGTGATCCTTCCCATGCTTTGACTCCATTTTTTAGAAAAACAATCTTATCTCCTATTTCCATCACCGAATTCATATCATGTGTATTTATTACTGTAGTAATTTTATACTCATCGGTAATTTCTTGAATTAGGTTATCTATAACAATAGACGTTTGCGGATCTAAACCTGAGTTAGGCTCATCACAAAACAAATATTTAGGCTTCATTACAATTGCACGGGCAATTGCTACACGTTTTTGCATTCCTCCAGATAATTCAGCAGGAAACTTTTTATTTGAATTTTCTAAGTTTACACGGTTCAACACAAAATTCACCCTGTCTAGCATTTCACTTTCGGGTTGTTTGGTAAACATTTTTAAAGGAAACATTATATTCTCTTCTACTGTTTGAGAATCAAACAAGGCACTTCCTTGAAATACCATTCCTAATTCTTGACGAAATTGACGTTTATCTTCTATCGTCATATCAGTATTCGCAAGTCCATCATAAACAATGGTTCCTTGCTCTGGTGTGTGTAAGCCAATTAATGATTTTAAAAATACTGTTTTACCTGAACCACTCTGACCAATAATTAAACTTGTTTCTCCTGGTTTAAATGAAGTTGTTATCCCCTTTAAAATCTCAACACCATTAAATCCTTTGTGTAAATTATTTACTTCTATCATTAGGTTAATAACATTTGAGTTAAGAAATAGTTCGCTATAACAATAAGCACTGTAGTCCAAACTACAGACTGTGTACTTGCTTTTCCAACTTCTAATGAACCTCCTTTTACATAATATCCATGATAGGAAGGCACTGTAGCAATTAAAAAAGCAAAAACCACTGTTTTTATCAACGCATAGGTTATAAGAAACGGATCAAAATCTAATTGAACTCCTGCTATATAATCTGCTCCAGAAAACAAACCCGATAATACCCCTGCCATCCATCCGCCAAAAATTCCTAAAAACATTCCTAGAATTATTAAAAACGGATAAAAGAAAACTGTAGCTATTATTTTAGGAAGCACTAAATAGTTTAATGAGTTAATTCCCATCACCTCAAGTGCATCAATTTGCTCTGTAACACGCATAGTTCCAATACTTGAAGTTATATACGAACCTACTTTACCTGCTAAAATAATAGAACAAAATGTAGGTGCAAACTCTAAAATTACTGATCGTTTTGCTGCAAAACCAATCAACGATTTTGGTATAAACGGACTTTCTAAATTCAATGCTGTTTGCAAGGCGATTACCCCTCCAATAAAAAACGATATAAAAGCTATAATTCCTATCGACTTATGCCCCAACTCATCTACTTCTCTAAATAAAGCTTCCCGAAATACTCTTGCTCTTTGTGGCTTTGAAAAAACCTGTTTTAGCATTGAAAAGTATTTACCAATATGCTCAATGTAATTCATTAAATGAAATATATTTTTTCTTTTTGCTAAAGTATTAAAAAACCATTAACTCATCGCCTTATTTATAAGTTTTAGCTTGCTTTTTATGTACCTTTGAGTTTTAATTTTCAAAAAACAAAATGAGAAAAATAGCTTTTTTAGCAGCTATAATATGTTTAACCAGCTGCTCTGTTAATAAAAAAACAAATACTCAAAAACCAAAACTAGTAGTTGGTGTTGTTGTTGACCAAATGCGTTACGATTACCTTACTCGTTTTGCTAATAGATATGGTAACGACGGTTTTAAACGTTTACTTAGAGAAGGATACTCTTTAGAAAACGCTCATTACAATTATATTCCTACTTACACTGCTGTAGGGCATACTTCTATTTACACAGGAACAACGCCTACTAATCATGGAATTATTAGCAACCATTGGTATGATAAATATTTAAAGAAAACTATTTATTGTGTTGATGATAATAACTATAACACTGTTGGTAATAACGGTGAAGGAGGAAAAAAGTCTCCTTATAGAATGTTAACTACTACAGTAACCGATCAGTTGAAACTAGCTCAAAACATGAATGGTAAAACCATTGGTATTGCCATAAAAGATCGTTCTGCTATTTTACCTGCAGGACACACAGCTAACGCTGCTTATTGGTTTGACGGTGGTGATAAAGGGCAATGGATTTCTTCTTCTTTTTACTTAAATGAATTACCTACTTGGGTACAAGAGTTCAATGCTTCAGGGAAAGCTGATGAATATTTAAGTAAACCATGGGAAACTTTATATGATATTAGTACGTATACCCAAAGTATTGATGATGATAATAACTTTGAAGTAACTTTCAAAGGGGAGGAAAAGCCAGTTTTTCCGCACGACATTCCAACGTTAAGAAAGAGCAATAATAATTACAGTATAATAAAAGGGATTCCTGCTGGTAATTCTATTACTACTGATTTTGCTAAAGCGGCTATTATTGGTGAAAACTTAGGAAAATCTGAGTACACTGACTTTTTAGCAGTTAGTTATTCTTCAACCGATTATGTTGGACATCAGTTTGGAGTTGCTTCCAAAGAAATTGAAGATACGTATTTACGCTTAGATCAAGATTTAGCTGATTTATTTAAGTTTTTAGACACACAGGTTGGAAAAGACAACTATACATTATTCTTAACTGCCGATCATGCTGCAGTACAAGTTCCTTCATACTTAGAATCTTTAAAAATACCTGCTGGTTATGTAAAGCCTGTTGCTTTCAAAAACTTTTTAAATGAAATTACCTTAAAACATTTTAAATCGGATGAAATCATTGAAAACGTTTCAAACTTTCAAGTGTTCTTAAATAAAGATAAGATTAGAGAGTTAAACCTTGACTATGAAAATGTAGCACAAACCATAGCGGATGAAGCTATTAATCATAAAAAGATATACAAATCGGTAACTGCTAGAACCATGCAAACCACAACGTTTACTAACGGAATTTTACATGTATTACAAAACGGTTACAATCAAAAGTTTTCGGGTGATGTTATTTTAATCCCTAATCCGTCAACTATTGCTAGTAGTTCAAAAAAAGGGACTACGCATGGTTCTGGATACTCGTACGATACACACATTCCGATGATTTTTTATGGAAATGGAATTAAGCAAGGAGTTTCTAAAAAGAAATATGAAATTGTAGATATTGCTCCAACGATTTCTAATTTATTACAGATAGAATTCCCTAATGGATGTTCTGGAAAGATTATTGAAGAGGTTCTTGAATAACAGATTTGGAAAAGCATAGACAAGAAATAGAAAACGCCATTTTGATAAAATCAAAATGGCGTTTTTATTTAATTAATTCATTTCCTAATTATCAAATTAACATATTGTTTAATTCGGATTGTTTAATATAATTAGCGCTGCTATAACTCCTGGGACCCATCCACAAAGTGTTAATAAAAACACTATTATAATTGATCCACAACCTTTACCTATCACTGCCAACGGTGGAAAAAATATTGCTAATAAAACTCTTAATAAACTCATAGTACTTTTTTAGTTAGTATACTTAAAAGACGAGTTAATTAGAATTTTGTTACACTTGTGTTAAAAACATATAAGTTTACTTAATCTAACTAATATATTCTGCTAATGCATGCAAACTGCTTTAAAAGGAAATTATTTGCTGTGATATAGGAATGTCAATATATTTGAGAATTATTTAAATTTAAATTCAAAAAAATTGACATTTTCGAAAAAGAATATTTTGTATCTATTAAGAGTATTTTGTAGGTACTACATTGCCCTTCAAATGTTTTCTTATGCATTTGCTAAAATCCTTAAAACACAATTTAATTTAGGTTTTTCATCAACCATTGATGAGAATGTAAACAGCTTTAATGGTTTAATGCTCACTTGGCATTATTATGGTTATTCTAGAACTTATGGATTAATCATTGCTGGCGTTCAAATAGCATCAGCTTTATTCTTATTATTTAGAAAAACTGAACGTATTGGAGTCATACTTTTCCTCAGTTTCATGGTTAATATCTTATTGATAAATTACTTTTATGAAATTGATGGCGCTAAACCTATGTCAATTAGATTGACAATCATGGGATTCTTCCTTTTGCTTTCAGATTGGAAAGCCTTGACAAACTACTTTTTAAAATCTACCTCAAAAGAGTCTCTTATTCCTGAATTAATACCTACTAAACTAAAAGTTTTTTATTGGGGTAAATTTCTAATCATTCCTTGTATGATACTATACGGGTATATACACATCAATAACCTCAAAGAAGAATACATGGTTAAAAACGAGCTTTTTGGAGTATGGGAGATTACCCCAAGAAATACTAAAACCAAAATTGACAAACTTTATATTGAATTTAACAATAGAGTAAAGGTTAGGGATACATCTGATAATTTCTATTATGGAAAAATAGAACTCGATGATAAAAACAAAAAATTAAAGCTAAAAGTAAAACATTACTCCGATAGAGCCTATAACTTTATTCAAGATAGTTTAAAAAAATTGACTATTAAAGAAGATAATCTTAAAGAAACTAAGAGTAATATTCGAGAGTATTATAACTCCAGAAAAAATACGCTACCCATAGAACTGTGTTTTAAATATGAGTTAAAAAATGATTCTTTGAATTTAATTGGAAAAAGAAGAAACACTTATTTAAATATTACTCATAAGTATAAAAATTAATACTTTATCAACATAAATAATAGCTGCTTAAAATTAAGCAGCTATTACACTACTAGTTTATATCCACCTAGCCTACACAAACCACTACATCAACTTTCCAAAGAAAATAGCGTTCATTAATAATTTGTTAGTTCCAAACCAAAACGCTCTAAAGTTGGTGTTATCTGTAAAAACAATCACTCTACCACTACCTAATCGCTGAACTTTAAACGGAACTGTGTTTTTTAATTCTTTTAAATTTTCTTTTGAAATATAACCACTCAATAATGGATTGTTTGTGTACTGAATTGGATTGTTAAAACTTTTTGCATCCGCTTGAATGAATTGCTTGGTGTTTCTAAACAAAGCTATCTTATCGTTTTTATATCCAAAGTTGATTGGATGTGAGCGATCTACCTTTGCTTCAAAAATTGCTCCTCCAATTACTTGCGCTCCAAATTGTAACGAACGATTTTCAAATGATACATTATTTACAGAATCTATTTTAGCTTTATTAAACTTTACATTAATAAACCCTCTGTTAGACAACCAATTTACTGTATTTCTATACCCGATTAGCACTCCTCCATTACGTACCCATACTTTTAGTTTCTCTACTAAATTCTTATCAATAGAGCGACTATTCGGAACAATAATCGTAGTATACTTATCAAGATTTACTCTCGAAGAATAATCGGTATCTAACTTTGTTAGTTTCATATCGTAACGTTGATCTAATAAATGCCAAATTTCTCCTGCATCATAACTTGTTACTCCTTTTCCAACCAACATCGCTACTTTTTGCTTTTTTACAGCTTCAAAGTTTCTACTTCCTAAATCAATTCCTTCATTTAACCCTGTAGACACACCTTTAATTGCAATATGATTTTCATTGGCTACTTTTCCTAAGAAATCGAACAACTCTTTTCCTTTTAATTTTTGATTTTGAGCTGGAATAAAAATAGTTCCGTAATCATACGAATTACCATCGTTTACAAACTTTTTCATCGCTACATTCGCTCGCAATCCTTTTTCTAAAATCGTATTTAACGCTTTAGGGGTACTATATTCATTCCAAGAAAATAAGTAGCCTACACTACTTTTTTGTTGAATTGTTCCTTGTTTTGGTTGTAATTGAGCCACCTCAGCTCCTGCTTTTAATAACGAAACATTTTCAGCAAAATCAACTCCAAACGCATAATTAAAGGTCCAAGCAGATACGTCATAAAACAAACTATCTTTAAAGGTTGTTCGTACATCAAACATTGCTTTTACCAATCGATGATTTTTTTGGTTCATAGGTACTACGTAGCTATACCCTTTTTTGAAACGTTTTCCATTCGATGTAAAATCTTCTTTTAACTCGTGGAGTTTTATTTGATGACGTTGTAAAACCTCAGCTAAGTGATTTGTTTTCGTCGCATCTTTTTCATCACCAAACACTATCGCTTTGTTTGTTTCTGAGCTTCTTGAATTTTTATAAAAACCTTGTTGATACTGTAAGATTTTAGTTCGCATGTTTTTAGCAGCTTCTAGTGTTGACAATGCTGCTGTAAACTGATTTCGAATGGTAAATGGAAACGTTAAAACTCCATTTTCACTTTCTTGTGCATGCCCACGAGAACTTCCTTGTTCAAACAAAATTCCGATTCCTCCATTAATATCTGGAAAAGTTGACCCTTTTCCGTAGTAAAAATCATCAAAGCTTTCCTCTGAATAATAGGTTGAACCTATTTTATCAAATGCTTTTGCGTGATAGGTTGCTATTTCTTTAGTTAACTCCTGATTCATTTTTGGAGTTAATGGATTTGTTCTACTCGGAATTCCTGGTTGGAAAAAAAAGGTAGAATTTGTTCCCATTTCATGATGATCGGTTAAAATATTAGGCAACCACTTATGGAATGTTTTAATTCGTACTCTACTCTCAGGTAATTGAACTGGCAACCAATCGCGATTCATATCAAACCAATAATGATTAGTTCTTCCCCCAGGCCAAACTTCGTGATATTCTCTATCATTCGGATCAGGATTAATATTATTTGCCTTATTTGTATTTGCCCAATATGCAAAACGTTGTAAACCATCTGGGTTCATTGCTGGATCAAAAAGTATTACTGAGTTATTTAATAATTCCTCTATTTTTTGCCCTTCTGCTGCTGCTAAATAATACGCTGCTGCCAAGGCTGCATTTGAACCACTTGCTTCATTTCCGTGAATTGAAAACCCTTGGTATACCACAATTGGACTATTAGAAACATCTATAAAAGCATAGTTTGTTGCTTTTATATGATTTTCTCGTATTTCTTCTAAATTTTGATGGTTTTTAGAGGAAGTAATTGTTAGCAATACTAAAGGTCTTCCTTCATAAGTTGTTCCTCTGTTTTCAAGCACTACTCTATCTGAAGCATTCGCAAGTGCTTTCATATATTCTACCAACTTATCATGTGTAACATGCCACTCTCCTACTTCATGTCCTAAAACAGATTTTGGAGTGGGAATATTGGAGTTATAAGAAACATTTTTTGGCAAGTAATAATTCAAATCGATAGTTTGAGCCGTTACTGTTGCACTAACAAACAGTAGTGATAGTAATAATTTCTTCATTATTTTCTTGGTTTCATTTTGCGATTGGTTATAAAATTAGGTAATTAATAGCACTAATAGACAAAATCCCGCATAAACCGCGGGATTTATTAGTTTTAAATATTTAACTGTTAATTATCTGTTTCTTTTATCTTTAATAGAGCAACCTATTGCTCTTGTATCAGTTTTTGTTGGTTTTTCTCCTTTTATCAAAGCATCTACAGCATTTTCAACAAAACGTTCTTTTACATTGCTTTCATCACGAGAATTATCGTCAATAGCACCAATATATTCTACAATTAATTTATTATTTTCTTTATTTAAAATATAAACATGTGGGGTTCTTGTTGCTCCATATTTAGGATATACTTTTTGCCCTTCATCAAACAGATAAGGAAATGTAAATCCTTTTTCTTTCGCACGTACCTTCATTGCTTCAAAACTATCTCCTTTTGATACTTCCGGGTCATTTGGGTTGATAGCTATGACAGGAAAGCCTTTCTTTTTATATTTTTTATCTAGAGCAATTAATCTATCTTCATTAGCTACAGAATACGGACACATATTACATGTAAACACAACAATAAATCCTTTTGCGTCTTTATAATTTGCCAAAGAAACCATTTTATCATCTATATTTTTTAATGTAAAATCAGAAGCTTCATCTCCTACTTTATAACCTCTAGAGTTATCACTAGTAAATGCTGAAATAGATGCCACCACCAATAACATCAATATTATTTTAATTGTCTTCATAATTATTTAGTTTAAAAAGGTTTGTAATTCGTTTTGTAACTCTACATAGCTAAAAGTTCGTTCGTAAAATTTTCTCTTTTGCTTATTGTAAATTAGGGTTGCTGGTATTGAACCTGACCAGCTTTCTGCAATATCTCTAATCCAAAACTGCTCATTTGAATCTTCAAAATGAAGTATTTTAGATTGTAGTTTTTTCTTTTTGATAAATGGTATCAAATTCGTTTCTATTTGCTTAGAAAAATCTAAACTTACCAAAACAACTTCAACATTTTTATCTTTATATTTCTTATGAAGTTTTTCAAAAGCAGGTAACTCTTTTACACAAGGCATACACCATGTAGCCCAAAAATTAACTACATACGTTTTATCGTTGCTTTTATGTAAAAATGGTTTTAACTCTTCGTAATTTAACGTAGTAATTTTAACTTTTTTAGATGTGTCATTTACCTGAGCTTTGGCTGTTGTTCCACTAAAAAAAGCGGTTATTATAAGTATGAGTAAGAATTTACTTCTATGCATTTTAAAACGATTTCTCTCAAAATTAACTGTTTATCGTATTAAAAAGATAGAATTAACTAAATATTAACAAGAAAAAAGCTCGGAAAATATATTTCCGAGCTCTTTATTTTATCACTGTATTTTGTTGTACTAACAAAAAATTTCATTCAGTAATTTAGCTAAACGTAAACCTCCTTTTTGTAACTGTTCTCTCACTACAGGAAAGTATACATACGAATAACGGTAACGTAAGTTCTCTCCTACTTCAGCAGATTTGTATACTTCTTTAGTAATCTTATGTGTATCATGTAGCCAATCTACAACAGTTCCTTTTTGAATTACTTTGATTTGTTCTTTAGATAAATCTCTTGCATTATCAGCTAATTCAACATAACTCATGTCCCATTTATTAATTAAATCTTCATCCCAAACTCTGTGTAAATTAGAGCCTTTTCCATGCCACTGAACCTGAATTTTATTACCTCCTAAATCTTCTTTTTGCCCAACATGCATGGGTTGATGTAAATCACCTACCAAGTGTACTAGCATTTTTAAGTAAAAACGCTTGTCTTCAATTGAACTATTTTCATCTTTTAATACTTTTACACATTGCTCTATACCAGTAATCATATCTCCTTTCGGATTTTTTTCGGTATCTTCATAACGAGCATCTAACGGCATGTTTACATAATGCCAAGTATAAAACTTTCCATATTTCTTTCTATCAGACTTTATTTCATCTGCAAAAGTAGATACAAACGCTAAACTCTCACCTTGTAGTAATTTTTCAATTTTCTTTCTAGCTTTCTTAGTCAAATGTTTTTCTGCAATTTTTCCAGTAGCTCTGTGACCTGTTGGCCCCCAAACATCTTCGTTATTAGCTATTGATGAAATACTCACTAACAATGCAACTAGTACTATTAAAAATTTTGTTTTCATGAATGGTTTAAATTATAATCGGAAGCTAAATTATAAAATATAATCATCAAAAATTTGGATTTAACAAAAATTAATTTATATCTTTATGATATCATTTTAACATCAATTTAATTAAAACAAATATGAAGGCAGAAAAAATTATCAAACCAGCAAATGGGTACCTAATGTTTTTTATTGTACTTATTCTTTTTATTGGCGGAATCGCATTAGCCGTTAAAACAGAAAATCCAATATTTATATTAATGTCTGTAATAGCATTTATTTTAGCATTGGGCTTTATTTTAGTAAACCCTAATTCTTCAAAAGTTCTATTATTCTTCGGTAAATATGTAGGTACTGTGAAGCAAAATGGTTTATACTGGGCTAATCCATTATACAAAAAGAAAACTGTTTCGTTAAGAGCTAGTAATTTTGATAGTGAGCGTTTAAAGGTTAATGATAAACTAGGAAACCCGGTAATGATAAGCACTATTTTAGTTTGGAGAGTTACCGAAACCTATAAGGCTGCTTTTGATGTTGATAATTATGAGAATTTTGTTCGTGTACAAACAGATGCTGCTGTACGAAAACTAGCTAGTATGTATCCATACGACAATTTCGCAGATGAGGGACACGAAGAAGATATTACACTACGTTCTAGTGTAAACGAAGTCAGTGAAGCTTTGGAAAAAGAATTAGAAGAACGATTAGCCATTGCAGGTATTGAGGTTCTAGAAGCACGAATTGGTTATTTAGCCTATGCACAAGAAATTGCAAGCGCCATGTTAAAGCGTCAACAAGCTACAGCCATCGTTGCTGCTCGACATAAAATTGTGCAAGGTGCGGTGGATATGGTGGACATGGCTTTAGAAGAGCTAAACAAAAAAGAAATTGTGGAGTTAGACGAAGAACGCAAAGCTGCCATGGTTAGTAACTTATTAGTTATTTTATGTGGAGACAAAGAAGCGTCTCCTGTGGTAAATGCTGGTACTTTAAACCATTAAGTTATCAACACAAAATCAATTAACGTGGTACAAATTATAAACACTATTATAGTATATATCTTAATTTTTATGAGCTCTTTACTATAAACTAAAAGAATTTTGAAATTGTATTTTTGTAACCATTTTTGCGTTTCAAAAAACACTATTATAAAACACAACATGGCAAAAAAGAAAGCTTTTGCACTCCGTATTAATGAAGAAATGTTAAAAGCCATTGAAAAATGGGCTTCCGATGAATTTCGATCTACCAATGGACAGATTGAATGGATGCTTATGCAAGCCCTTAAAGAAGCTAAAAGAGAGCCAAAAAAGAAAGAAGAAGAATAACAAATCTTAAGAACTTGTTAAAAAAAACGTCCAATTTTATTGGACGTTTTCTATTTTGTACATTGTACAATCTTAAATTACAAGCAACTAACTCTTATGAAAAACCTTTTTTATCTACTATTTATAACCTTCTCTTGCGCTACTTTTTCTCAAGAATTCTCAATGGATTTAGTCAAAAACATGAAACCGAGAAACATTGGTCCCGGTGGAATGAGTGGACGTGTCACAGCAATTGATGTTGTTGAATCCAATCCTGATATTATGTTCGTTGGTACAGCTTCTGGAGGTATTTGGAAATCTACTTCAGGAGGCATTAAATGGGAACCTATTTTTGATAAAGAAGTAACAGCCTCTATTGGTGCTTTAGCCATACAACAATCAAACCCTAGTGTAATTTGGGCAGGAACAGGTGAGGGAAACCCTCGTAATAGTTTAAATGGTGGTTACGGAATATTCAAATCTCTTGATGGAGGAAGATCGTGGAAATCGATGGGGTTAGAAAAAACACGTCATATACATCGTGTAGTGATACATCCAGACAATCCAGACATTGTTTACGTTGGTGCTATTGGATCACCTTGGGGTGAACATAAAGAACGTGGTGTATACAAAACTACCGACGGCGGTAAAACTTGGAAACAAATTTTATTCAATAATAATAAAACCGGTGCTGCAGATTTAATTATGGATCCATCCAATCCAAACAAACTAATAGCTGCTATGTGGGAACACAAACGTGATCCTTGGTTTTTTAAATCAGGAGGTAAAGGAAGTGGTTTATACATTACCCATGATGGTGGAGAAAACTGGAAAAAAATTACCGAAAAAGAAGGTTTTCCAAAAGGAGAATTGGGGAGAATTGGAGTAGCAATCGCTCCCTCTAACCCAAACACTGTTTATGCTTTGGTAGAAGCAAAAAAAAACGCTTTATATAAAAGTGAAGATGGTGGTTTTTCTTGGAAAAAAATTAATGATAAAAAAGGCATTGGAAATCGCCCTTTTTATTATTCAGAAATTTATGTAGATCCTCAAAACGAACATAAACTATACACTGTTTTTACCTATGTAAATGTTTCTATTGATGGAGGAAAGAACTTTAAGCAACTCATGCCTGCTTATGGTGTTGATAATGGTATTCACCCAGACCATCACGCTTGGTGGATTCATCCTAAAAATGGAAAATTCATGATTGATGGAAACGATGGTGGAATGAATGTTACCAAAGATGGAGGTAAAACTTGGCGTTTTATTGGGAATTTGCCTGTTGCACAATTTTATCATATTAATGTAGATAATGAGTTTCCTTACAATGTGTATGGCGGTATGCAAGATAATGGCTCTTGGCGCGGACCTGCTTATGTATGGAAAGACCAAGGAATACGAAATTCTTATTGGCAAGAGATTAGTTTCGGTGATGGTTTTGATGTTATTCCAGACAAAGACGACTCGCGTTATGGTTGGTCTATGAGTCAACAAGGTTATGTATCTCGTTACGATTACAAAACAGGTAATAATTACACTGTTCGTCCTACACATCCTGATGCTACTATAAAACTACGCTTCAATTGGAATGCAGCTATTAATATTGACCCGTTTGATAACAGCACTTTATATTTTGGAAGCCAATTTGTACACAAATCAACCGATAAAGGTTTAACGTGGAAAGTAATTTCTCCAGACTTAACTACGAATGATAAAAGCAAACTCAAGCAATCAGAAAGTGGTGGGTTAACCATGGACGCTACCGGAGCAGAAAATCACTGTACTATCTTAGTAATTGAACCTTCTCCCCTAGAAAAAGATATGTTATGGATTGCTACGGATGATGGACAAGTACATATTACTAAAAATGGAGGTACAACTTGGACAAATGTTGCCAAAAACTTGAAAGGTTTACCTGAAAATAGTTGGATTACGCAAATAAAAGCATCTAATAAAAATAAAGGAGAAGCTCTACTAGTTGCTAACGATTATCGTCGTTTTAACTATAAACCTTATGCATACAGAACAAAAGATTACGGAGCAACATGGGAACGTATTGTTGATGAAAGCGATGTAAAAAGCTTTACACAATGTATTATCGAAGACCCAATTGAGCCAAATTTACTATTCTTAGGAACTGATGACGGTTTATATATTTCTATCAACGCAGGAAAAAAATGGACAAAATGGACGGAAGGCTTCCCTACTGTTCCTGTAAAAGATTTAGTAATTCACCCAAGAGAGCACGATTTAGTTATTGGCACTTTTGGTAGAGCTGCTTGGGTGTTAGATGACATTCGTCCGTTAAGAGCAATAGCTAAAAACAAAAACATTCTTACCAAAAATATTGAGTTATTCACACCTCCAACAGCATATCAAGCAGCATACCAACAACCCACTGGTAGCCGATTTGGTGCTGATGCTATGTTTAATGGAACTAATAGAAGTCGTGGTGCTTTGGTTCAATTTTATGTGAATAAACCGAAATCAACAAAAAAAACTGAAGTAAAAGGCAAAGATTCTATTAAAAAAGAAGACGAGAATACCATAAAATGGGATTCTATCAAATTTGAAGTTTTTGATGGTAACAGACTTATTAGAACCTTTAAAAGAAAAACTCCCAAAGAAAATGGTATTCATAAAGGTGTTTGGTTTATGAGTGAAAAAGGTGTTGCCAGACCTTCTAGAACTATCAGGAAACAAAAAAGAGAACCTAGAGGTGTTAGAGTAAAACCTGGAACCTACAGCATAAAAGCTACGTTTGGTAATCAAACATCAGAACAAAACATTACTGTAAAGTTTGACCCTAGACTGCATATTTCTCAAAACGCAATCGATCAAAAATATGCAGCAGCCAAAGATCTTGAAGCTCAGCAAAAAATTATAGCTGATGCAGTAAAACAGTTAGTTGAGAGTAAAAATATTGCAAATAGTTTCAACCAAAAACTATCTAAAAAAGACAAAAAACTTTATAAAGAATCAATTAAAGATTCTAAAGATATTATTAAGAAAATAGATACACTTTTAGCTGTTTATTTAGGAAAGGTAGATAAAAGACAAGGAATTACACGAAACCCAGAAGTAAATGTTATGCAACGTTTAGGAACTGCTAGTAGATATGTGAATAGTAGATTTGGCGAACAAACTTCTACAGAAAAACAGTTAATTATTCAATTTAAAGAAGCTTTAAAACCTGCTTTAGAAAAAACCAATGCTTTCTTTAATAAAGATTGGAAAGAGTATAAGGCAGAAGTTGAGAAAATAGATTTATCTCCTTTTAAAGAAACCAAGCAGTTTAGCTTAGAATAACAAACCCTATCAAAAAAACGAAATTAATAACCCAAACACACACTTATGAAAAAACATTTCTTATTACTTGCCATTGCCGTTTCGGTAATTGCTTGTAAAACGGATAAAAAAGAATCTGTTAAAACCAGTACAGCTCCCAAAAAATATTCTATTGAGCAAATGATGGATAACGAAAACGTTTTTGGTGGAAGTTTTTCTCCTGATAATTCTAAGTTACTTGTAACTAGTAATCGTTCAGGAATCTATAACATGTACACCGTTTCAACATCTGGAGGAGAATTTGAACCTATTACAAAATCAGATAGTTCTTCCGTTTTTGCAACATCTTATTTCCCAAAGGATGAAAGAATGTTATTTAGAATGGATAATAATGGAGATGAAATTTATCATATCTTTTTAAGAGAACTTAACGGTGATATTAAAGATTTAACACCAACTAAAGGTGCCAGAGCAAGCTTTTTTGGTTGGGCTAAAGATGAAAAAAGTTTCTTTTTTACTTCAAATGAAAGAGACAATCGTTTTATGGATCTCTATGAAATGGATGTGGAAACGTTTACTCCAAAAATGATTTATGAAAATAAAGAAGGTTATAACGTAGCAGCAATATCAAACAATAAAAACATACTAGCCCTAAGCAAAACGGTTAATACTAACGATAGTGATTTATTTTTGTTTGATAGAACCACCAAAGTAATCACCAAAATTAACCTAAGATTAAGTGGTAATTCTGCTGCTGATTTTTCTATTGATGATACCGAGTTCTACTATACAACAGATGCTGAAGGTGAATTTGCTACTTTAATGAAATATACAATTAGTACTAACGAAACAGAAAAAGTACTAGCCAAAGATTGGGATATTTCCGGAAGCTACTTTACAAACAATGGTACCTATAGAGTAACATACATTAATGAAGATGCTAAAAATGTAATTGAAGTTTATGATGTTAAAGCTGGTAAAAATATTGAGCTTCCTAATGTTGATGGAAAAAGTATTACTAGCGTTGGTTTTTCTAGAGACGAAAGTATGATGCGTTTTTATGCTGGTGGTTCTAATACTCCTTCAAACTTATATGTGTATGACTTAAAAACAAAAAAACAAACGCAGCTAACCGATGTGTTAAATAAAGAAATTAATCCTGCTGATTTAGTAAAAGCGAAAGTAATTCGTTACCCTTCTTTTGATGGAGTAACTATTCCTGCAATTTACTATGTACCTCATCAAGCTTCAGAAGACACTAAAGTTCCTGCTTTAGTTTGGGTTCATGGAGGTCCTGGAGGACAATCACGTCAAAATTTCAGTTCTAGAATTCAATATTTAGTAAACCATGGCTATGCTGTTTTAGCTGTAAACAATCGAGGTAGTAGCGGATACGGTAAAACCTTTTTTACTATGGATGATTTAAACCATGGAGAAAAAGATTTGCAAGATTGTGTAGAAGGGAAAAATTGGTTAGCAAAACAACCAGAAATTGATGCTGAAAAAATAGGTATTATTGGAGGATCTTACGGTGGTTATATGACCATGGCTGCTTTAACATACACTCCAGAAGAATTTGCTGTTGGTGTAAACATTTACGGAGTTACAAACTGGATGCGCACCTTAAAAAGTATTCCATCTTGGTGGGAATCTTTTAGAGAGGCTTTATATAAAGAACTAGGAGATCCACACTCTGCAGACTCAGTAAGATTGAAAAGAATTTCTCCTTTATTCCATACAGACAAAGTAACCAAGCCATTAATGGTATTACAAGGAGCTAAAGACCCAAGAGTTTTACAGGTAGAATCTGATGAAATTGTAGCTGGTGTTAAGAAAAATGGAGTTCCTGTAGAATATGTGCTGTTTGATGATGAAGGGCATGGTTTTGTTAAAAAGGAAAATCAAATAGAAGCTAATAGTAGAATCTTACAATTTTTAGACACCTACTTAAAGAAAGAAGAACCTATAAAAAACGACCAATTATAAATAAACTCGAAGAACTTTAACAATATAACTTTTCATACAAATTATTGAGTTTATATTTTTGTCAATACAACATAAAATCTCCCGTATATTTATTTATGTGGGAGATTTTTAATATGACAAAGAACTACAACACTATTATTATGCGAAAATTATTCTTATTAATTGTCTCTTTACTTTCATTAAACAGTTTTTCACAAAATCAACCTGATCCAACAAAAGAATTAGGGGTTTGGTACATGTATAACGGATCACACCAAATTTCAGATAAATTTGGTTTAAAATCTATGGCACATTTTCGCTTTTTTGAAGTTGGAGATGACATGCAGCAGTTTATCGGGCGTTTGGGAGCTAATTATAAGTTCAATAAAAATATCAACGCTACTATAGGGTATGCCTTCTTAAACACTGATGAAACTTTTAATGTTAATGCAGGCGACTTTAACGAACATCGTATTTATGAAGACCTAAATGTAAATCATAAAATAGCTAGTTTAAACTTAGCACATCGTTTTAGAGGTGAACAACGTTTTTTTAAATCAACTACCAGTAATTTCTTTCGATATCAACTTGCATTGGGACATCCTATCAATGAAAAATGGTCTAC
Organism: Tenacibaculum mesophilum; assembly: GCF_003867075.1. NCBI lineage: Bacteria > Pseudomonadati > Bacteroidota > Flavobacteriia > Flavobacteriales > Flavobacteriaceae > Tenacibaculum > Tenacibaculum mesophilum. The sequence continues at coordinate 1,519,035 of NZ_CP032544.1, forward strand.
ATACCTATACAATGAAACCTTTTTAGATTTTGAGGGAGAAGCTTATAATCAAAACTGGTTTGGAGCTGGTTTTAAATATAAAGTATCTGACGTAGTTAAGCTTCAAGCAGGATATCAACTAATACATGTAAACGAGGTTGGTAACTTTAATAGAATTCAATTAGGAGTTGCAATAAGTACAGATCATAGAAAATAGAACTAACTAATATTTCATACTTTAGCGACAAATTATTTTTAAATGGAAGCACCTCTTTTTACAAACGATGCAATCGTATTTGGTATTTTAATGATTTCGTTAGGTTTTGTATTTTATACAGAATCAAAAACCTCAGGATTTTGGCCTAAGTTTTATAAAATAGTCCCAGGTTTATTCATGGCTTATTTTATCCCTGCAATATTTACTACTTTAGGAGTTATTTCTCCAGAATGGGAAACTACCAGTGCTGCTGGCGAAGTCGTAAAAAACAAATCACAACTATACTATGTTTCTAGTAGGTTTTTATTACCTGCTGCCTTAGTTTTAATGACATTAAGTATTGACTTAAAAGCTATTTTCAACTTGGGCTCAAAAGCTTTAATCATGTTTTTTACAGGAACTGTTGGTATTGTTATTGGAGGACCAATTGCCATTTTATTAATTTCTACTGTTTCACCAGAAACAGTAGGAGGAGCTGGATTTGATGCTGTTTGGAGAGGACTTTCTACCTTAGCTGGTAGTTGGATTGGTGGTGGAGCTAACCAAACTGCTATGCTAGAAATTTATCAATACAATCCAGCTAAATATGGAGGAATGGTGTTTGTTGATATCGTAGTAGCTAATATTTGGATGGCTATCATTTTAATTGGAATTGGTAAAAAAGACAAAATAGATAAATGGTTAAAAGCTGATACTTCAGCTATTGAAGATTTAAAACAAAGAGTTTCTAACTTTACACAAAGTGTAAAAAGAACTCCTACTTTAACCGACTTTATAATTATGCTTGCCATTGCTTTTGGTACTGTTGGTTTTGGTCATTTTGCAGGAGCGTATTTAAGTGACGTTTTTGCTTCGTTAACAGCAACTATGGAATCTCAAACTACAAAAAACATTTTCTCTTTCTTGGGATCAAACTTTTTCTGGTTAATTAGTATATCAACAATTGCTGCTGTTATTTTATCTTTTACTAAAGCTAAAAATTACGAAGGTGCCGGTGCTAGTAAATTAGGAAGTATTTTTATTTATGTACTGGTAGCAACTATTGGTATGAAAATGGACTTAACGCTAATTTTTGATAATTTCAATTTAATTTTTATTGGTTTGGTATGGATGGCAATTCATGCTGGATTATTAATCTTAGTAGCTAAATTAATTCGCGCTCCATATTTCTTCTTAGCAGTAGGAAGTCAGGCAAATGTTGGTGGGGCTGCATCTGCCCCAATCGTAGCGCAAGCTTTTCATCCATCTTTAGCAACTGTAGGTGTTTTATTAGCTGTTTTCGGATACGCTATCGGTACCGTAGGCGCAATCCTATGTACAATTTTAATGGAAATAGCCTCAAAAGTTTAGGAGAAATCTGCATATTTGCAACAGACAAATTTTGAATTCAATGAAGAAAATTATTGCTTTTTTCGCAATTGCACTTGTTGCTTTTGCTTGTTCCTCTAAAAAAGAAGGAAACATGGTTGTTAAAGGTCAGATTAAAGGATTAAAAAAAGGTACTTTATATCTTCAAAAGATGAAGGACACATTATTGGTATCTGTTGATTCTATGGCGTTGTTAGGTGATGATAAATTTATATTAACAGATAATGTTGAGTCTCCTGTAATGTATTACTTAACTTTTGATGGTAATACAACAGATAAACACATTATGTTTTTTGGGGAAGAAGGTGAAATTACCATCAACGATAAAATTGAAGAGTTTGGTTTTAAACCTGAAATTAAAGGTTCTAAAAATCAAGAAGTAATGAATGAGTATCGTAAAATAAACCAACGTTTTATGGAGCAACGTCTAGATTTTGTAAAAAAAGAAGTAGAAGCTCGTCAAGCTCAAGATGAGGTACAATTAGAACAAGTAGAAGCAGATTATAAGAAAATGGTACGTCGTCGTTTCTTATTCTCTACAAACTTTGCTATTGCAAACGCTGATAGTGAAGCTGCACCATACATTGCATTATCTGAACTATATGATGCTAACATTCAGCTTTTAGATACTATTAATAATAGTTTAACTGATAAAGTTAAAAATTCTGAATACGGTAAACGTTTACAAAAGTTTGTAGATGATATAAAAACTAAAGAAGGAAAGTAAATATTCTTTTCTTTAAAAGAAGTAAAAAAGCTCATTCAGTTTGAATGAGCTTTTTTACTTTTATATTCTAAATTTTAAAAGACAATACTGGTAACTTACTGTGATTGGCAATATCTTCTGAAATACTACCTTCAAAAAAGTGTGCTATTCCCTTTCTACCATGCGTAGCTACTACTAAAACATCTGAGTTTATTTTGTCTGCATAATAGAACACTCCCTTTTCTACAAAATAATCAGAAATTATTTTTACTTTATGAATGTTTTCATCATAACTTTCATTTGTTTGATTAAAAAAATGCTTCATTCTTTCTTCTAACTCTTCGGTGCTTTTAAACTTAGACGTTGGTGTACTTACATATACCAGCTCCATATCTGCATTAAACTTCTTAAGAAACTCTTTCGCTTCCATATATGGTTGTACATCGTCATCAGAAAAGTCACAAGCAAACAGTATCTTTTCTATCTGTTTTACTATCGGTTCCTCTTTTATTACTAATACAGGTACATGCGCATAACGGATTACCTTTTCTGTATTAGAACCAATAAACATTTCTTTTAAACCACTAGCTCCTTTAGATCCCATAACAATCAAATCTGCTCCTTCATTTCTTGCCAACTGGTCTATTTCGCTAAAGATTTTAAAATGCTTTATAATTGGAGTTACTTTTATACCCGATAAATACTCTTTCTCTAAAAATTCTGCTAACTTTTTCTCAGACATTTGTAAATAAAACAACATTTCTTGTTGTAAATAACTTTCTGATCTACTTAAAACAGCATTAGATAACTCAAGCATATGTACTACCAACACCTCAGCGTCTGACTTTTTTGCTAAAAAAGCTGCTGTTTGTAAAGCATTTTCAGAATATTTAGAAAAATCAACTGGGACTATAATTTTTTTCATGATTAATTACTTTTAGGTTCTACGTCTTCTATAAAGTTACCTAAATTTTATCAGTAAAGCTATGATTTTTGTCACTTTATAAACCACTATATATTCTATACATTTGCTTTCTTAAATTTTACATTTGTTATGGATAAAAACTCTTCTAAATTTGTAGGCGTTGTTGTACGTGCCTTTATTTCTTTAATGGTCGTTTCTATTTTAGGTATTTTATTAAAGTTTTTTATTACCATACCCAATCGTATTTTTTTTAATAGATCTATAGCATATACTAGTACACATTATTCATATAAACCAGGACAAAATGGATGGACTTTTGATTTTTTTGTATTAAACAATGATGGTTTATATGTAGCCTTACCCTTACTTCTAGTGATTTTTATTGCTTTAGTTTTTTACTTTGGAGTATTTTCTGCTATTGCAACATTTTTAAATTTTAAAGCACAAAACACGCAATTAGCCAAAAGAGATTTTATTTTAACACTACTTGTTGTTAGCTTCTACTTTATGCCCAAATACATAAATATTGATTCTTTTTTAAACATCAATGAAAGAGGTGATTATGTACTTAAAGAGCGCATATATAATCCTAATAATGAAATTTGGGAAATAGGTGTTCAAAAAATAAGAGGTAACTATATTAAAGAACATAAAACCGTAAGCAATGACTCTTCATTTTTAGTTGTAAGAAAATTTAACACTAAAAAAATAGATACAGTTTTATTTGAAAAATTAGTTATTCCAGGCAATAATGTTTACGTTTTTAGTGCAAAAGATACCTTATGGTTATTTGAAACTTCTAATAATTATATAAAAGCTTTTAACATGGTTAACAGCAACATGGTTATAAAAAACAAAGAAGACTTAAACCGTATGATGCCCAAAAAACATCAAAAAAGTGGTATTGCCGAATTAAGTTATTCTCCTGCTCAAAAAAATAGTGTCTATGTAAAAACTAATTACGGTGAGGTGTTATACTTGCATACAGATGATAATTTAATTACTGATAGATACAAATACACTAACAGCACATACTATCTAAGACGCATAAACGAACATAGATATAAATTATATGCAAAAAAGAAACAGCTAGCTACTACCTTACAAGAAACTATCTTTTTAAATGCTGAAATTATTTCTTATAGAAATAATGTTGTTGTTATTAGATACAAAGTCAACATAAAAAAAGAAACTCCTTATATCATTTCAGCATATGATACTATAACAGGAAATAAACTATGGGATTTTAATGAAGAAAACAATCCTTTTTTAAATAATGCTTATGGTAAAGTTACTGTGAATGCAACTTTTTTACCAAACAAAACAATTCTTAGTTTTTATGATGTTTTTACATTAAAAGGAAATGTAATAATAGACAATCAAGGAAACTATATAAAACAGGAAATTAACATAACCAACTATTAAACAAGTTTTTTACACTTTTCAAAATTATGATTAATGGCAACCTTCAACTGAATTATGAAGATCAGATACAGGAAGTGGAGAAACATAAGGTATTCCTAACCCTAGTCCTCTAAGAATAAACAATACTCCAATAATAATTACAACATAAGGTATTGCTTGTTGAATTCTTTTTCGCACCAAACCATTTGCAAAATTCCCTACATAAACCACTGCCGTCATTAATGGTATTGTTCCTAATCCGAAGAGAAACATATATAGGCTTCCTGATAACATATTAGTTGTACTCAACGCTCCAAAAACTGCCATATAAACTAATCCACAAGGCAAAAATCCATTTAGAAAACCGATGGTAAAAAAAGTATCATTTCCTTTTTTCTTTAATTCTTTCCCTAAAGAAGACTTTACTTTCATTACCAATTTATTTATTGGATTTGAAAAGTTATATTTCTGAAAAGTTTTAGGTATTAAAACTGCAAAAATCATTAATACACCAACAATAATTGATAGTTGTTGCTGAAACCCAAAAAAATAAAACCCTTTACCTAGTAAACCAAATAAAAAGCCTATTAAACTATAAGTAAATAAGCGTCCTAAATGATAACTAGTTATTTGAAAAAACTGTTTTACTTTATTCGTTCTGTCTACAGGTAACATAAAGGCTATAGGACCACACATGCCTATACAGTGAAAACTACCTAATAAACCAAATATGATTGCTGAAAGAAACATTAAAACACTAACTCTTTCTGAAATAAATAATCTTTATTTTTGTAGTTCCAGGAAACTGTTATGTTCCAACGACCACCCAACAAACGTTTCTCAGGCACGAGCAAATATGTTTCGGAAATCGAAATAGGTATTTCGAAATCCAATTGTTTATCAGATGGTCTGTATAGGAACACTTTTCCTTTTATATCTTTAGGGTTAAAGTCCGTTGGAAAATGGACTTTAATTCCTTCAGTTACTTTTTCTATTTTAATATTCTTTTTTAATGCTTTCGCATTTTTAGTAGCATCTAATTTGTTCTGAAATTCTAATTCTTGTTGGTAGTATTTTTCAGTTACTAAATCGTGATTAAAGTTTTTACCTGTACTCATCGTAATTACGAAATACATAATAAAGCCTATAAATCCTATTATTGCTATTACTATACCCGTGCCCCAGTTTAGTTTCATTTTAATTTGTTTTTAGTCTTTGGTTCTTAATCTTTATTCATACTTACTCCTAAAAGCTAATGAACTTTAGACTGATTTATCTATAACTTCTTGGTCCTAAAAAGTTGGTTGTAGTAGTTTCAATAAGTTTATCACCACTATACACTCCTATTTTTAGTTTTTCTTTTTCATTTTTCATTTCAGACTGATGTAACTCTATAAATAAGGTTCCTTCTGCTAATCCTTGTTTAGGTACTTCAAAATCTTGATGTGTTACTGTTTCTATTTTTCCTTTATGAGATAACAATTTATAACTCACATTATCTATTTGTTTTGTTGTTTTATTTACTACTTTAAAAGTGTAAATATTACTAATAACTCCGTTTTCTTTGTGTTGATACAACTGCCCTGGCAATCGTAAAATTGTTGCTTCTACATCGTTCCTCAAAAACAGCATCCCTATTAAAATTCCTATTAAAATAAACAAAACTGCTGAGTACCCTTTCATTCTTGCAGTGAATTTAAAAGGTGCTTTCTTTACAATATTTTCTTCACTTGCATAACGAATAAGTCCTTTTGGCAATCCTACCTTTTCCATTATATGGTCACATTCATCAATACAAGCTGTACAGTTTACACATTCTAATTGCGTACCGTTTCGAATATCTATTCCTGTAGGACATACATGCACACATTGAAAACAATCTATACAATCTCCTTTTCCAGACGCTGCTCTATCTTCTTTTTTATTAAACTTTCCTCTCCCTGCTTTTCCTTCTCCTCTTACATGATCGTAAGCCACATTAATAGTTTTATTATCTAACAGCACTCCTTGCAGTCTACCATAAGGGCAAGCTATAATGCAAACTTGCTCTCTAAACCATGCAAAAATAAAATAGAAAACTCCTGTAAAAATTAGCAATGATATTAAAGTACTAATATGGTCTAATGGGTTACCTGTTATGTAACTTATTAATTTATCACTTCCTATTAAATATGCTAAGAAAACGTTTGCTATAATAAAAGAGATGATAAAAAAGACTATCCATTTTAAGACTCTTTTTCTTATTTTTTCTGCATTCCAAGCTTGTTTTGCTAAACGAATTTGTTTTCCTCTATCTCCCTCTATTAAATATTCAATTTTCCTAAAAACCATTTCTAAGAAAATAGTTTGCGGACAAATCCAACCGCAAAAAATTCGACCAAAAACAACAGTAAATAGAATGATAAACACCACTCCTATTATCATTGAAATCACCATTAAATGAAAGTCTTGTGGCCAAAAAGGAAATCCGAAAATGTTAAATTTACGTTCTAAAACATTAAATAGTAAAAACTGATTTCCGTTAATTTTAATAAACGGTGCTAGTAATAAAAACGCTAATAAAAAATAGCTTATATAGCTTCGATACTTATAAAACTTTCCGCTTGGTTTTTTTGGAAACACCCAAGCCCTTTTTCCTTCATCATTTATAGTACCAATACTATCTCTGAATTGTTCGTTTTTGGGTGTTTCCATAATCAACTATTAAAAACTAATTTGTAACTTCTATTTTTATTGAATACTATCTTTTACTTGCTCTTCTACTGGTTCTGCAACAGTTGATGCTTGACCTTCTTCTTTATATAACTCTCCTTGAGGTTCTTTTGGTTTTGCTGGTGTAGTTCCTTGTAAAGAAATTATATAACTCGCAACCTTTTGAATGTCTTTAGGTTTTAATGTTTTGTTCCAAGCAACCATACCTTTACCATCTCTACCTCCATTAGCAACTGTATTAAAAATATTCTTCATTCCTCCTCCTAAAATCCAATACTCATCTGTCAGATTAGGTCCTATACCTCCTCCTCCATCAGCCATATGACATGCTGCACAGTTTAAATTAAATACAGCTTTACCTCTACTTAAATCGGCATCAGAAGTTAATACTGTAGCAGTTTCTGCATCAATAATAGCTTCCTTTGAGTTTGATTTAAATGCTGCTAATTCTCTTTTAGCTTCTGCTACTGCTTGAGCATACTCCATTTCTTGGTTATCTGCTCCTAATACATGATATCTTACTAAATATACTGCTGCAAAAATGATTGTTGCATAGAACATATATAGCCACCATGGTGGTAAGTTATTGTCTAACTCTTTAATTCCATCATAATTATGATCAAGAATAATTTCATCTTCTTGCTCAATTGCTTTGGCCTCTGTCCATTTACTAATAAGTTTTTTAGCCCAAGCCCATTTATCAACTTCTTCTGGTTTAATTCCATCTTTTTCCATTTGAAGTTGCTCTGCTCTTTGCTGAGCCACAATATTTAAAACTTCTTTTAAAACTACAACAGTTATAAGCCCTACAATCGCTATCCAAACTAATGGGTGTTCATATAGACTAAATGGATTTTGATATGATTTAATTGCAGTAGCAATAGCAAAAAAGGTTACTGCAACAAAAATGATATATACTATAGACTGAAAATATTTTTTCATCTTTTTAAATTTTACTAATTATCTAAAGGCAATTCACTTACCCTACTTATATATTCTTTCTTGGCTGTAAATACCCACCAAAACAACACTACAAAAAATGTAAAGAATATGGTTAGTGAAATAATTGGGTATATTTCAATACCTGCAATAGTTTCCATATGATTTTTTACAAACTTTAACATAATTTCTAGTTTTTAGCGCTTAATTGGTCTTGAACATCTTTAATCTTAATATCGGTACCTAATCGTTGTAAATAAGCGATTAAGGCTACGATTTCCCTATCTTTCATTTCTATGAAAGTTTGTCCATTTTCTTGAGCATACTTTTTATCTGCTTCATAGTTTGTTGCAAAGTCTGGATCAGCATACAAGTTCTCTTGAATTTTAGCTCCTTGCTCTTCCATGCTTGTTTGTGCATTTGCAATATCTTCTTCCGTATAAGGAACTCCTAAGCTAACCATTGCTTTCATTTTGCTTTCGGTATCACTCTTATCTAACTTATTTCTTACTAACCATTGGTATGCTGGCATAATAGATCCTGGAGATGTACTTTGTGGATCATACATATGATTTAAATGCCAACTATCGTTATACTTTCCTCCAACTCTTAATAAATCTGGACCTGTACGTTTAGAACCCCATAAAAACGGATGGTCGTATACAAACTCTCCTGCTTTTGCAAATTCTCCATAACGTTCTACTTCCGATCTAAATGGACGTACCATTTGTGAGTGACATCCCACACATCCTTCACGGATATAAATATCTCTACCTTCTAATTCTAGAGGAGTATAAGGTTGTACGCTTGTTATTGTTGGAATATTAGATTTTACTAATAATGTTGGAATAATTTGAACAACTCCTCCTATTAAAATCGCCACTGTAGCATATATAGTTAATTTTACAGGCCTTCTTTCTAACCAAGTATGCCAACCTTCTTTAGAAGTTCTGTATTTAGATACTTTTGTTAATGCCGCTGCTTCTGCTAGTTCATCTGTTACTCCACTTCCTGATCTTACCGTTTTAACAATGTTATATAACATTACAAATGCTCCAAGGATAAATAAGCTTCCTCCAATAGCACGCATCCAATACATTGGAATAATTTCGTTTACTGTTTCTAAGAAGTTACCATAAGTTAACGTTCCATCTGGATTAAACTGTTTCCACATTGAAGCTTGTACAAATCCTGCAACATACATTGGTAGCGCATACATAATAATACCTAAAGTTCCAATCCAGAAATGGAAGTTAGCCAATGCTGTAGAATATAATTTTGTTTTGAACATTCTTGGTACTAACCAGTATAACATACCGAAAGTTAAGAATCCGTTCCAAGCTAAGGCTCCTACGTGTACGTGAGCGATAATCCAATCACTAAAGTGCGCAATTGCATTTACATTCTTTAATGATAACATTGGTCCCTCAAAAGTTGCCATACCATAACCTGTAATTGCAACTACCATGAATTTTAATACTGGATCTACTCTTACTTTATCCCAAGCTCCACGAAGAGTTAACAATCCGTTAATCATACCTCCCCAAGATGGTGCAATTAACATTACTGAGAACGCAACTCCTAAATTTTGAGCCCAATCTGGTAATGATGTATATAATAAGTGGTGAGGCCCTGCCCAGATGTAGATAAAAATTAATGACCAAAAGTGCACAATAGATAATCTATATGAATATACTGGACGATTAGCCGCTTTAGGAACAAAGTAATACATTAATCCTAAGAACGGAGTCGTTAAGAAGAATGCCACAGCGTTGTGTCCGTACCACCATTGTACCAGTGCATCTTGAACCCCTGCATACACTGAGTAACTTTTCATGAAACTTACTGGCAACTCTAAACTATTAAAAATATGTAATACTGCTACGGTTACAAAAGTTCCTAGGTAAAACCAAATTGCTACATATAAATGACGTTGTCTTCTTTGTAAGATTGTCCAAATCATGTTAGCACCAAAAGCCACCCAAACTAGGGCTATGGCAATATCGATTGGCCATTCTAATTCAGCGTATTCTTTTGAAGTGGTATACCCTAGCGGAAGTGTTATGGCTGCTGCAACAATTATTAACTGCCATCCCCAAAAGTTAAAGTTACTTAAAAAATCACTCGCCATACGGGCTTTCAGTAATCGCTGTAGTGAGTAGTAAACTCCTGCAAAAATGGCATTTCCAACGAATGCAAAAATTACTGCGTTCGTATGTAATGGTCTTAAACGTCCAAAACTTAACCACGAAATACCGTCAGTTAAATTTGGGAATAAAAACATAAAAGCCAATAACAATCCCACTGAAAAACCTACTATTCCCCATAGTAAGGTTGCGTAGATGAATTTTTTTACGATCTTATTATCGTAATAAAATTGTTGCATTTCCATAATCTATTTGAATTTAATATCTATTGTTAATTGTTAGTTCTTTGTTTCCTCTTTTACCAATTCATCATCAAACAACATGCGAACCGACGGCGTGTACGAATCATCGTACTGCCCTTTTTTTACTGAAACAATAAATGCTATAAAGAAAATAATAGCCACTAAAATACTTAGTGATAATAGTAAGTAAATAACGCTCATATCTTGCCTGATAATTATAGTTCAAAGATACTTGTGAAGATTCTCTTAAAATATGACTTTTGTCATGTTTCAAGTTTTTTACACAAAAAAACTCGAAGATTTTTTCTTCGAGTTATTTGTTGTTTAAATTGTCATTGAAAACAGTTGGGTTTCAGGTTGTTTTTTGTGTAACTTTTTATCAAATGCCATACAAATATTACGCACATAGGGTCTTGCCTTTTCTGGAACGGTTAACTTACTCCCTTTTATAGAAACCAAACCATCAGCCATCATTTCTTCTAATTTTTCTATATGTGTTTCTATATTTTCAATCTGTAACTGCTCTTCTTCCCACGAAGTGGAAAAGTGACACATGATATTTAAAATATGTTTTCTAATTTTTAAATCTTCTTCAGATAATATATGCCCTCTAAACACAGGAATTTCTCCTTCGTTTACAACGCTTTCATACTCTTTTACCGTTTTTACATTTTGTGCAAACCCGTACCAAGAATCAGATATTGACGACATTCCTAAACCAATCATTAATTGTGTTTTATTGGCGGTATACCCCATAAAATTACGATGCAACGTTTTCTTTTTTGTGGCTTCATACAAGCTATCAGTAGGTAATGCAAAATGATCCATTCCTATTTCTATGTAACCCATTTCTGCAAACAATTTCTTTCCTATTTCATACAACTCTCGCTTTTCTTCATTTTTTGGTAGGTCATTTTCATTAAATCCTCGCTGTCCAACTCCTTTTACCCACGGAACATGCGCATAACTATAAAACGAAATTCTATCAGGTTCTAGCTCTTTTGTTTTATTAATAGTATGAATTACATTTTCCTTGGTTTGAAACGGAAGTCCAAATACCAAATCGTGACTGATAGATGTATATCCTATTTCTTTTGCCCAATTATGTACGTTTTGAACATTTTCAAAAGGCTGAATTCGATGAATTGCTTCTTGTACTTTTGGATTGTAATCTTGCACTCCAAAACTTACTCGTGTAAATCCTAAGTCATACAAAGTTTGTAGGTGTTCTTTTGTGGTGTTGTTTGGATGCCCTTCAAAACTAAATTCATGATTGGGATGTTTTTCTGCGTTCATAAAAATCCCATCAATTAATCTTTTTAATTGTTTTTCTGAAAAGAATGTTGGAGTCCCTCCTCCTAAATGGATTTCTTTTATTATAGGTGTTTCATCTACCAAATTAACATATAGCTGCCATTCTTTTAAAACAGTTTCTATATACGGATCTTCCATTTCATGACGTTTTGTTATATGTTTATGGCATGCACAAAACGTACATAAACTCTCGCAAAATGGTAAGTGAATATATAAGCTAATTCCTTCTGATGAGTTACTTTCGATAAACGATTGTTTAAAAGTTTTAATCCATTTTTCTTTTGAGAAGCTATCATTCTCCCAATACGGAACGGTTGGATAACTTGTATATCTTGGTCCTGGAATATTATATTTTTGAATAAGTGAATTCATATTCTATGCTACTGTTTTGTTTCATTCTTCATCAAAACCTCTTAAAATGACGATTAAGCCAATTCTAAAGCGATTTCAATCATTTCTTTAAAGGTTTGTTCTCTTTCTTCAGCAGTTGTTCTTTCTCCAGTAACTAAACTATCTGAAATGGTTAAAATTGACAGTGCATTTACTTTGTGTTTTGCTGCAACAGTATATAATCCATTTGTTTCCATCTCAACACAAAGCACCCCATAATCTGCCCACTTTTTATAGCTTTCAAATTCATCAGCATAAAACTCATCTGAACTTAAAATATTTCCTGATTTTAGCGGAATTCCTTTGTTTTTTGCTACATCAACTGCTTTTTGGAATAGTTCAAAACTTGCTGTCGGCGCATAGTCGGCTCCGTTGAAACGTATGGTATTTAATCCAGAATTTGTCGATGCTGCCATGGCTATAACAATATCTCTAATTTTTACATCTTCTTGATAAGAACCAGCTGAACCTACTCTTATTAAATTTTTAACTCCATACTCTGTAATTAATTCATGACAATAAATTAATGTGGAAGGAATTCCCATTCCAGTTCCTTGAACAGATATTCGCTTTCTTTGATACGTCCCTGTAAAACCTAGCATTCCACGAACATCATTGTAACACGTTGGATTTTCTAAAAATGTTTCTGCTATCCATTTTGCGCGCATAGGATCACCTGGTAATAAAACAGTTTCTGCTATTTCTCCTTTCTTTGCTTCTATATGTACGCTCATTCTTTGTTCTTTTAGATTTTGAGTTATTAAAAACTTATTTTAATACTGATTCTTATCTGAAATACCACTCGTTACTAATGAAACACCTGACGAGGTTCCTAAACGAGTTACTCCCATTTCTATGTACCTCTTAGCTGTTTCAATATCTCTAATACCACCAGCTGCTTTTATCTGTGCTTTTCCATCTACAACACTATCCATTATCGCTACATCTTTAAAAGTAGCCCCTCCAGTACCAAAACCTGTAGATGTTTTTACAAAATCAGCCCCGGCTTCTACCGCTAATTGACTTGCTATTTTTATTTGTTCCTTAGATAGATAACAGTTTTCAAAAATTACTTTTAATATATTTTCTCCTATTTCTTCTTTAATCAACCGAATTTCTTTTTCTACATAATTTTCTTCACCATCTAACAACTTACCTATATTGATAACCATATCTATTTCTGAAGCTCCATTTTTTATACATTCTTTGGCTTCAAAAATTTTAGCTTTGGTAGTCATTGCTCCTAAAGGAAAACCTACTACAGCTGCTATTTTTACATCCGAACCTTTTAACTCTTTGGCTACCAATTCTACATAACATCCATTTACACAAACTGCATAAAAGTTATATTTTTTGGCCTCATTACACAGCTTTACTATATCTGCTTTAGTTGCTGTAGCTTTTAATAAAGTATGATCTATATATTTATTAATCTGCATCTTTTTATTTTATTTTTCTACCTAAAATATTGGTAGCTATTGTTGTAAATACTACTACACTAATTGAACTCAACGGCATTAAAATAGCTGCTATTACTGGCATCAACTGCCCCGTTACCGCAAAATAAAGTCCAACAACATTATACATTAAAGATAATAAAAAACAATACTTAATAATTTTTATCGCTTTTTGCGATGCTTTTATATAGTTTCCTATTTCACTAAACTTTGTGGCATCTAAAATAGCATCGCAAGCAGGTGAAAACACATTGATATTTTCCGATAAAGCTATTCCTACATTGCTTTGAGCTAACGCTCCTGCATCATTTAATCCGTCACCAATCATCAATACACTTTTGTTTTTTTCTTGTAGTTCCTCTACATAATGTAGCTTATCTTGCGGTTTTTGATTGAATAAAAATGTTGTTTCTTTAGGTAATAACTCTTCTAAAAACTTCTTTTCCCCTTCATTATCTCCAGAAACTACAGATAATTCATATTTTTTATTTAAGCTTGAAAACAGGTTTTCAACTCCTTTTCTATAAGCATTTTTAAACACAAACTTTCCTTTATACTTATCGTTAACACTAATATGAACAGAAGTATCAAAATTTAATCGTTCTTCTGCATTTTTTACAAAAGAAGACGAACCTATTTTTAATCTTGTTTGTTGATAACTTGTCTCAATTCCCTTTCCTACATATTCTTGGTAATTATCAACTGGTAACATTTCTTCTTCTAAAGAAGCATATAACATTCTACTTAGTGGATGATTTGAGGCTCTTAATGAGCTTTTTAATATCGCTTTTTGGAGTTTATTTAGATCTTCACCTTTATATGTTATCGTATTTTCTTTATTGGTGGTAAGCGTACCTGTTTTATCAAAAATAACTGAGTTTATAGCTGCTAATTGTTCTACTACTGTAGCATTCTTTAAATAAAATTTCTTTCTCCCAAAGATTCGTAGGATATTCCCTAAAGTAAACGGTGCTGCTAAGGCTATGGCACAAGGACATGCAATAATTAGTACTGACGTAAATACGTTTAATGCTACACTTGAATCATAGTATAACCAAAATGCTGTAGACAAAAACGCTATTGACAATACGATGATGGTAAAATTCTTACTGATTTTATCAGTTAACGTTTTAAACGATGAATTTTTATCTTTTTGAAATACATCATTACTCCACAACTGTGTTAAATAGCTTTGTGAAACCGAAGCTAGTACCTCCATCTCTATACTTCCTGACAGTTGCTTTCCTCCTGCAAATAATTTATCTCCTGACTTTTTATTTACAGGAACAGCCTCACCTGTAACAAAGCTGTAATCTATTTTCGCTTCTCCATTAATTAAAATTCCATCAACAGGAATTAATTCTTGGTTTCTAATTAATAATCTGTCTCCTTTATTGACATCATAGATTTGCGTGTTTTCTTCTTTTTTATCCGTAGTTATTCTTGTTACTGCAATTGGGAAGTACGATTTGTAATCGCGTTCGAATGACAAGAAATTATAAGTTTTTTGTTGAAAAAACTTCCCTAGTAATAAGAAGAACACTAGCCCTGTTAAACTATCAAAAAAGCCTGTCCCTAAATCCAACATAATCTCTGCTGTACTACGTACAAATAGCACTAAAATTCCAAGAGCAATAGGAACATCAATGTTTAAAATTTTAGAGCGAATTCCTTTGTATGCTGAAATAAAATAATCAACTCCAGCATAAAACACTACAGGTAACGAAAATATAAACATTAACCAACGGAAGATTCCTTTGTATTGCTCTAACCAATATTCTGATACTTCAAAATATTCCGGGAATGATAAAAACATAACATTTCCAAAAGCAAAACCTGCTATTCCTAGTTTATAAATTAAACTACGGTCTACCTTCTTTTTCCCTACCTCATAATCTTCAAGACTTATGTAAGGTTCATAACCAATAGAACTTAATAGTAATACTATTTCTTTAAGTGATGTTTTTTCGGAATTGTAAGTAATTCGTACTGTTTTCTTTGGGAAATTAACTTGAGATGAAGATACAAACTCTTGTAGTTTGTGTAAGTTTTCTAATACCCAAATACATGAACTACAATGTATATGTGGAATGTATAAATTTACCACTTGTACATTGCCATCGTTAAACTCTAATAGTTTATCTACAATGGATTCATTATCCAAGAAATCATATTTTCCTTGTATCTCTTCAGGTATTGCTCCTGGGTTGTTTTGAAAATCGTAATAACAAGTTAAATCGTTCTCTGAAAAAATTTCATAAACCGTTTTGCATCCATTACAACAGAAAAATTTATCTTCTTTTGTAATTGTTTTTGTGTCGCACTCGTTACCACAATGAAAACATGTTGTGCTTTCCATATTTACTCTTTTGCCTAGTACAAATGTCGGATAACATCTCAAATTAAAACATGATAATTATCAGGTTTTCCGTATATTTGAGTAGCAAAAAAAAGGGCATATCTATGAGCAAGTGTGAGCAATGTATCATCAGAGAATTTAATTCTTTAAAGGCTTTAACAAAAGATGAATTGATAAGAATAACAGGATGTAAAACGTCTAAAAAAATAAAAAAAGGAGAAGTTCTCTTTGATGAAGGCGAATACATAAATGGTGTTTTTTGTGTTAAAGACGGTGTTTGTAAAGTGTCTAAAATGAGTGATAATGGTAGAGACCAAATTATTCATTTAATAAAAAAAGGAGATATTTTAGGAGAGCGAAGTTTGATTAACAATGAGGCTTCCAATTTAAAAGCTATTGCCGTTAATGATATGGAAGTATGTTTTATTCCTAAAGAAGAAATTATTAGAGATTTAGAAAACAATTCTAACTTTTCTATGGACATTTTGAAAAAAATGGCCAATTCTTTAAAGAAAGCAGATGATATTATAGTAGATATGGCTCAAAAAACCGTAAAACAACGTTTAGCTGCTACTCTTTTACTTTTAGACTCTAAGTTTGATAAGAACGAAAATGGCTCTATAAATATTAATTTATCTCGAGAAGATATGGCTAATATTATTGGAACAGCAACGGAAAGTGCTATTCGTTTACTTTCAGAGTTTAAAAAGAAAAAACTAATTGATTTAAAAGGTAAAGAAATCTATATAACTGATATAAAAGCTTTAAAAGAGCTTTCGGAAGGTTTTTAAAACAAAAAAATCGTCTATATAGACGATTTTTTTTTAAGCTTCCCCTGTGGTTCCACCAAAGTTCATTGGAATTGGTGGTTGCTCATAATCTTTTATTTCTCCATGTGCTTGTTCAAACTTACGAATATTGTCTGCTAACGCTTTTGACAAACGTTTAGCGTGTTGTGGAGTTAAAATAATTCTTGATTTTACTTTTGCCTTAGGAACTCCTGGCATAATATTAATAAAATCTACTATAAACTCAGAAACTGAATGGTTTATAATAGCTAAATTACTATACGTTCCTTCTGCTATTTCTTGGTCTAGCTCTATATTTAATTGCGGCTCTTTCTTATTATCTTCCATAATTAAGTCTCTTAATATGTTTTAGTTAAAAAAATAAGGGTTTAGAGTTCTAAGAACTCTAAACCCTTGATATTATTTATAAATTTAAGTTTTTATAAACTTTGTTCAATCTCATCCTTAGGTCCAACTACGATATCTTCGTAAGCTCTCATTCCTGTACCTGCTGGTATACGTTTACCAACAATTACGTTTTCTTTTAATCCTTCTAAGGTATCAATTTTACCATTTACAGCGGCTTCATTTAATACTTTAGTTGTTTCCTGGAATGATGCAGCTGAGATAAATGACTTCGTTTGTAACGATGCTCTTGTAATACCTTGTAATACTTGCTCAGCTGTTGCTGGTTGAGCATCACGTGCTACTACTAAGTTTTTATCTTCTCTACGTAATAAAGAGTTTTCATCTCTTAATTGACGAGCTGAAACTATTTGTCCTGGTTTCAAGTTAGCAGAATCTCCTGAGTCTTCAACAACTTTCATTCCATAAATAGCGTCATTTTCTTTGATGAAATCCGTTTTATGAACTAATTGATTTTCTAAGAATAAAGTATCTCCTGAATCAATAATTCTAACTTTACGCATCATTTGACGTACTACTACTTCAAAGTGCTTGTCGTTAATTTTTACCCCTTGTAAACGGTATACTTCTTGGATCTCGTTTACTAAGTATTCTTGAACTGCTGAAGGTCCTTTGATATTTAAGATATCAATAGGAGTAATTGCTCCATCAGATAATGGCATTCCTGCTTTGATAAAGTCGTTTTCTTGAACTAAGATTTGATTAGATAACTTAATTAAGTATTTCTTAATCTCTCCTGTTTTAGATTCGATAATAATTTCACGGTTACCACGCTTAATCTTACCAAATGACACAACTCCATCAATTTGTGCTACTACAGCTGGGTTAGAAGGGTTACGCGCTTCGAATAACTCAGTTACACGTGGTAAACCTCCTGTAATATCTCCTGCTTTACCAGACTTACGAGGAATCTTAACTAATGTTTTACCAGTTTCTACTTTATCTCCATCATTTACCATTAAATGAGCTCCTACAGGTAAACTATACGAACGTAAAGCATTACCATCAGCATCTTCAATAATTAATGAAGGAATGATTTTTTTATTCTTAGAATCTGTTATTACTTTTTCTTGGAATCCTGTTTGTTCATCGACTTCTACAGAATAGTTAATTCCTTGTTCTAAATTATCGAACTTAACTTTACCTCCAAATTCAGAAACAATAACTCCGTTAAATGGATCCCATTGACATACTGCATCTCCTTTCTTGATCGTCTTTCTTTCTTTATCAAAGATAATAGAACCGTAAGGAATTATGTTAGTACTTAATACGATGCCTGTTTTCTTATCAGTAATTTTAATTTCTGCAGTACGAGAAATTACGATATCTACTTCTTCGCCTGCTGAATCTTTACCTTTTACAGTACGTAAGTCATCAATAGTTACAGAACCGTCGAATTTTGCGATTAACTTATTGTCTTCAGAAATGTTTCCTGCTACCCCTCCAACGTGGAATGTACGTAATGTTAACTGTGTACCTGGTTCTCCAATAGACTGTGCAGCAATTACACCAACTGCTTCACCTCTTTGAACTTTTTGACCTGTTGATAAACTTTGTCCGTAACATTTCTCACAAATTCCTCTTTCAGATTCACATGTTAATGCTGAACGAACTTCAACTTTATCTACGCCTGATGCTTCAATTTTGTCAGCTAAAATTGGAGTAATCAACTCTCCTGCTTCAACTAATAATTCATCTGTAGTTGGAGCATAAACATCATATAATGCTGTACGTCCTGAAATTCTTTCACTTAAAGGTTCAACGATTTCATCGTTTTTCTTTAAGGCAGAAACTTCTAATCCTCTTAATGTACCACAATCTTCTTCGTTTACGATAACATCTTGAGATACGTCTACTAAACGACGTGTTAAATATCCTGCATCGGCTGTTTTTAATGCGGTATCGGCAAGTCCTTTACGTGCACCGTGCGTAGAGATAAAGTATTCTAAAATTGATAACCCTTCTTTAAAGTTCGATAAAATTGGGTTTTCAATAATTTCTCCACCTCCTGCGGTCGATTTTTTAGGTTTTGCCATTAATCCACGCATACCAGTTAACTGACGAATCTGCTCTTTCGATCCACGTGCTCCAGAATCTAACATCATAAACACTGAGTTAAATCCTTGCTGGTCTTCACGTAAACGCTTCATAGATAATTCAGTTAATCGGTTGTTGGTAGATCCCCAAACATCAATTACCTGATTATAACGTTCTTTTTGCGTTAACATACCCATGTTATAATTCATAACAATTCCATCCACTTCTTCGTTCGCTTCAGCAATCATGGTATGTTTTTCTTCCGGAATAATGATATCTCCTAATGAGAAAGATAAACCACCTTGGAAGGCAAATTTATACCCCATTCCTTTGATATCATCTAAGAACTTACCTATTGATGGAATATCTGTTACTTTTAGGATATTACCAATAATTCCACGTAATGATTTCTTTGTTAATACCTCATTAATATACCCTGCTTGTTCAGGTACCACTTCGTTAAATAATACTCTACCAACAGTAGTTTCTATTAATTGAGTTACTAACTCACCATTCTCGTTAAAGTCTTTAGTTCTTACTTTTATTCCAGCATTTAAGTCTACTTGCTCCTCATTATAAGCAATAGTTACTTCTTCTGGAGAATAGAAAGTTAATCCTTCACCTTTAATAGGTACTTCTGGAGTTGACTTTCTTTCTTTTGTCATATAATATAACCCTAAAACCATATCCTGAGATGGTACCGTAATTGGTGCTCCATTTGCAGGGTTTAAAACATTATGAGAAGCTAACATTAATAACTGTGCTTCTAAAATTGCTTCTGGTCCTAATGGTAAGTGAACCGCCATTTGATCCCCATCAAAATCGGCATTAAATGCCGTACATACTAATGGGTGTAAACGAATTGCCTTTCCTTCAATTAATTTTGGTTGGAAAGCTTGAATACCTAAACGGTGTAAGGTAGGGGCACGGTTTAATAAAACAGGGTGTCCTTTAATTACATTTTCTAAGATATCCCAAACAACTGGTTCTTTTCTGTCAATTATTTTCTTTGCAGATTTAACTGTCTTAACAATTCCTCTTTCGATTAACTTACGAATAACGAAAGGTTTGTATAATTCAGCTGCCATATCTTTTGGCAATCCACATTCGTATAATTTTAATTCTGGTCCAACAACAATTACCGAACGTGCAGAGTAATCAACACGCTTACCTAATAAGTTTTGACGGAAACGTCCTTGCTTACCTTTTAAACTATCAGATAATGATTTTAATGGTCTGTTAGACTCTGTTTTTACAGCTGATGATTTACGTGTGTTATCAAATAATGAATCTACTGATTCTTGTAACATACGTTTTTCATTACGTAAAATTACTTCTGGTGCTTTAATTTCCATTAATCGTTTTAAACGATTGTTACGGATAATTACACGACGATATAAATCATTTAAGTCAGAAGTAGCAAAACGACCTCCATCTAATGGTACTAATGGACGTAATTCTGGTGGAATAACCGGAATTACCTTCATAATCATCCATTCTGGATTGTTTTCTCTATTTTTTTGAGAATCTCTGAATGCTTCTACAACATTTAGACGCTTTAATGCTTCATTTTTACGTTGCTTAGAAGTTTCAGTGTTTGCTTTATGACGCAATTGATATGATAACTCGTCTAAATCGATTCTTTCTAATAAATCAATTAAACACTCTGCACCCATTTTAGCGATAAACTTATTAGGGTCAGAATCTTCTAAATACATATTTTCTTGTGGAAGCTCATCTACGATATCTAAGTATTCTTCCTCAGTTAAGAAGTCCATTTTTTGTAATGGTTCTCCTTCGGCATTCTTAGCAATACCTGGTTGAATTACTACGTAACGTTCGTAGTAAATAATCATATCTAACTTCTTAGATGGTAACCCTAAAAGGTATCCCATTTTGTTAGGTAATGATCTAAAGTACCAAATATGTGCAACTGGTACTACTAAGTTAATATGACCTACTCTATCTCTACGTACTTTTTTCTCAGTAACTTCAACACCACAACGGTCACAAACGATACCTTTATATCGAATTCTTTTATATTTACCACACGCACACTCATAGTCTTTTACAGGACCAAAGATACGCTCACAAAACAATCCATCTCTTTCTGGTTTGTGTGTACGGTAGTTTATAGTTTCTGGTTTTAACACCTCTCCTTTAGAAGCCTCTAAAATAGACTCAGGTGATGCTAAACCTATTGAAATTTTGTTAAACTTCTTAACAGTGTATTTTTCGTTTTTTCTTGCCATGATAATGGATTCGAATTAAAAATAAATGTCTTATAATAAGACTGATATTGAAAAAATGATTTGCCTCAGAGCTTACACTCTGAGACATTTCACTGTGATTATTCTTCTAATTTAACGTCTAATCCTAAACCTTTAAGTTCGTGCATTAATACGTTAAATGATTCTGGTAAACCTGGTTCTGGCATTGCTTCTCCTTTAACGATAGACTCGTAAGTTTTTGCTCTACCTAATACATCATCAGACTTAACAGTTAAGATTTCTCGTAAGATACTTGATGCACCATATGCTTCAAGTGCCCATACCTCCATCTCACCAAAACGCTGACCTCCAAACTGTGCTTTACCTCCTAATGGTTGCTGAGTAATTAATGAGTAAGGTCCAATAGAACGCGCGTGCATCTTATCTTCAATCATGTGACCTAACTTAATCATATAAATTACTCCTACCGTTGCAGGCTGATCGAAACGTTTACCTGTACCTCCATCATATAAATATGTGTGTCCGTAACGTGGTATTCCTGCTTCATCAGTTAAAGCATTGATTTGATCAATTTTTGCACCATCAAAAATTGGTGTTGCATACTTTTGACCTAATTTTTGACCTGCCCATCCAAGAACAGTTTCATAAATCTGACCAATGTTCATACGAGATGGTACCCCTAATGGGTTTAATACGATATCTACTGGTGTTCCGTCTTCTAAGAAAGGCATATCTTCTTGACGTACAATACGTGCAACAATACCTTTATTTCCGTGACGTCCTGCCATCTTATCTCCTACTTTTAATTTACGTTTCTTAGCTACATAAATTTTAGCAAGTTTTAAGATACCTGCTGGTAATTCGTCTCCTACAGAGATTGTAAATTTCTCACGACGTAAAACTCCTTGTAGGTCGTTTACTTTAATCTTGTAATTGTGAACTAATTCTACAACTAATTGATTTAAGTCTTTATCAGTAGTCCAAGTTCCACTTAAATGTGTAAAGTCTTCTACAGAGTTTAACATTTTTTGTGTAAACTTTTTACCTTTTGGCAATACTTCTTCTCCTAAGTCGTTATACACTCCTTGAGAAGTTTTTCCTGATACTAAGTTGAATAACTTTTCAACTAAAACATCTTTTAATTCTTCAAACTTAGACACATAAGATGCTTCTAAAGCTGCTATTGCTTCTTTATCACGAGCACGCTTATTCTTATCTTTTACTGCGCGTTTGAATAATTTTTTGTTAATTACAACTCCTCTTAATGATGGAGACGCTTTTAATGATGCATCTTTTACATCTCCTGCTTTATCACCAAAGATAGCACGTAATAACTTTTCTTCTGGGGTAGGGTCAGATTCTCCTTTTGGTGTAATTTTACCAATTAAAATATCACCAGGATTTACTTCTGCTCCAATACGAATCATTCCATTTTCATCTAAGTCTTTTGTAGCCTCTTCAGAAACATTAGGAATATCGTTTGTTAATTCTTCAGCTCCTAATTTAGTATCACGAACATCTAATGAATATTCATCAATATGAATAGAAGTAAAGATATCTTCACGAACTACTTTTTCAGAAATCACAATCGCATCCTCAAAGTTATACCCTTTCCAAGGCATAAAGGCTACTTTCATGTTTCTACCTAAAGCTAATTCTCCTTTTTGTGTTGCATATCCTTCACAAAGTACTTGACCTTCTTCTACTCTATCACCTACTTTTACAATCGGTTTTAAGTTGATATTAGTACCTTGGTTTGTTTTTCTAAACTTAATTAAGTCGTACGACACTTCATCAGAATCAAAGCTAACCATGCGCTCTTCTTCTGTCCTATCGTACTTAATTGTTATTTTATTGGCGTCTACATATTCTACAACTCCTGCTCCTTCAGCATTGATTAAGATACGAGAATCTTTTGCTACTCTACGTTCTAAACCAGTACCAACAATTGGAGACTCTGGACGTAATAATGGAACTGCTTGACGCATCATGTTCGATCCCATCAGTGCACGGTTCGCATCATCATGCTCTAAGAAAGGAATTAATGATGCCGAAATCGAAGCAATTTGATTAGGAGCAACGTCCATATAATTAATTGCTTCAGGGTTTTCCACTGGAAAATCTCCTTCTTCACGTGCAATAACTCTTTCGCTCTCTATTTTACCATCATTTGCTACTGGTAAATTAGATTGAGCAATTTTCATTCCTTCTTCTTCTTCTGCTGATAAATAAATTGGTTCTTCAGAAGAGACTGAACCATTATCTACCTTTTTGTATGGAGTTTCAATGAATCCCATATTATTTACTTTAGCATAAACCGCTAAAGAAGAAATAAGTCCAATGTTTGGTCCTTCAGGTGTTTCAATCGGACATAAACGACCATAATGCGTATAGTGAACGTCACGAACCTCGAAACCTGCTCTTTCACGTGATAAACCTCCAGGTCCTAAAGCTGATAAACGACGCTTATGAGTAATCTCTGCTAATGGATTTGTTTGATCCATAAATTGAGATAACTGGTTGGTACCAAAGAAGGAGTTAATTACTGAAGATAACGTCTTAGCGTTAATTAAGTCGATTGGAGTAAAGACCTCATTATCACGAACATTCATTCTCTCACGAATAGTACGTGCCATACGAGCTAAACCTACACCAAATTGACCTGCTAATTGCTCACCAACAGTTCTAACACGACGATTAGATAAGTGATCGATATCATCTACTTCAGCCTTTGAATTGATTAATTCAATTAAGTACTTAATGATTGTAATGATATCATTCTTAGTTAATACTTTTTGATCTAAATCTTCATTTAACTGAAGTTTAGTATTCATTCTAAAACGTCCTACTTCACCTAAACTATAACGTTGCTCTGAGAAGAATAATTTTTCAATAATACCTCTTGCAGTTTCCTCATCTGGCGGTTCAGCATTACGTAATTGTCTATATACATGCTCTACAGCTTCCTTTTCAGAGTTTGTAGGGTCTTTTTGTAATGTATTGTGAATGATGGCATAATCAGCTTGCTGATTGTCTTCTTTATGTAACAAGACTGTTTTTGCACCTGCTTCAATTATTTCATCAATATGTTCTTTTTCTATAATAGTATCACGGTCGAAAATGATTTCGTTACGCTCAATAGAGACAACTTCTCCTGTATCTTCATCTACGAAATCTTCATGCCAAGTTTTTAATACTCTTGCTGCTAATTTACGCCCTAATACTTTCTTTAATCCAGCTTTAGAAACTTTTACTTCTTCAGCTAAATCAAAAATCTCTAAAATATCTTTATCTCTTTCAAAACCTATGGCTCTGAATAACGTTGTTACTGGTAATTTTTTCTTTCTATCAATATAAGCATACATTACTTGATTGATATCGGTAGCAAATTCAATCCAAGAACCTTTGAATGGAATTACTCTTGCAGAGTATAACTTGGTTCCATTAGCGTGGAAAGATTGCCCAAAGAATACACCTGGTGAACGGTGTAATTGTGACACTACAACTCTTTCTGCACCATTAATAATAAAGGTACCAGAGTTTGTCATATAAGGAATTGTACCTAAATACACATCTTGAACGATTGTTTCGAAATCTTCGTGTTCTGGGTCAGTACAATATAATTTTAAACGTGCTTTTAGAGGTACACTGTGAGTTAATCCACGCTCGATACATTCTTGAATGCTATACCTTGGAGGATCTACAAAGTAGTCTAAAAATTCTAATACAAATTGATTACGTGTATCTGTAATCGGGAAGTTATCCATGAAAGTTTTATACAAACCTTCTTCTCCTCGCTCTTCAGCTTTAGTTTGCAATTGGAAGAAATCTTGAAAAGACTTCACCTGAATATCTAAAAAGTCTGGATAATCAGCTCCTAACTGCGATGACGCGAAGTTAATTCTTTCAGTAGTATTTATCGTTGCCAAAAGAGATGCTATTTTTAATTAAAAATATTATTTTTGAAACTTAATTGTTTCAATACTGCAATTTTAATTGCTCTTACTGATTAAAAATCAGCACTTTATAATCGTAAATTCACAAATACAAAAAATGTGAAAAATAAAGAACGAATATATACACAAAATGGTTTAGGCCTAAAAACATGAGTCTTTAGTACCTAAACCTTTATTGTTTTTTCCCGTTTTTCTATAATTCGGGAGTATAGCTTACTTAAGCTCTACCTCAGCTCCTGCTTCTTCTAAAGACTTTTTAAGACCTTCAGCCTCATCTTTAGATACACCTTCTTTGATTGGTGCTGGTGCGCTATCTACAATACCTTTAGCTTCTTTTAATCCTAATCCAGTTAATTCTTTAACTAATTTTACAACTGCTAATTTAGATCCTCCAGCTGCTTTTAAGATTACATCAAACTCAGTTTTCTCTTCTGCTGCATCTCCACCACCTGCTGCTGGTCCTGCTACTGCTACTGCTGCTGCTGCTGGCTCAATACCATACTCTTCTTTTAAAATATCAGCTAATTCATTAACTTCTTTTACTGTTAAGTTAACTAATTGTTCTGCGAAATCTTTTAAATCTGCCATTTTAATTGTTTTTTAAAAATTTTATTTATTTAGTTTATTAGTGCGCGAAATTATTTTTCTGATAATGTCTTTAAGATACCTGATAATTTACCTCCACCTGACTGTAATGCTGAAACAACATTCTTAGCAGGAGATTGTAATAAGGTAATAATATCTCCAATAAGTTCTTCTCTAGATTTGATGTTTACAAGAGCATCTAATTGGTCATCTCCAATATAAACTGCCTCTTCTACATACGCTCCTTTTAATAAAGGACGGTCTTTTGATTTTTTTCTGAACTCTTTGATAACTTTTGCTGGTGCATTTGCTGCTTCAGCAATTAACATTGAAGTGTTACCTTTTAATACCTCTGGTAATTCTCCGAAATCTTTATCAGAAGCTTCCATTGCTTTTGAAAGCAATGTGTTTTTAACAACAGCCAATTGTACGTTCGCTTTAAAACATGCTCTACGTAAGTTAGATGTAGTAGCTGCATCTAAACCAGAAATATCTGCTAAATAGATCGTGCTAGTATCTGCTAATTGTGCTGTTAAATCTTGTATTACTTGTGATTTTTCCTCTCTAGTCATAATTAAAAAGTTTTAACTGCCTTACGATACTGTTTTAACATCTACAGCTACACTAGGACTCATAGTAGAAGACATAAAAATACTTTTAATATAAGTTCCTTTAGCCGCTGTTGGCTTTAATTTAATTAATGTTTGAATTAACTCGTTTGCATTTTCTTCAATCTTTGCAGCATCGAAAGATGCTTTTCCGATTGCAGCGTGTACAATACCAGTTTTATCTACTTTAAAGTCGATTTTACCAGCTTTTACTTCTTGTACTGCTTTTGCAACATCCATAGTTACTGTACCAGTTTTAGGGTTAGGCATTAAACCACGAGGACCTAATACACGTCCTAAAGGACCTAATTTACCCATTACGCTTGGCATAGTAATAATAACGTCAACATCAGTCCAACCTCCTTTAATTTTTTGAAGGTACTCATCTAATCCAACGTAATCAGCACCAGCTTCTTTAGCTTCTGCTTCTTTATCTGGAGTAACTAATGCTAAAACTTTTACATCTTTACCAGTTCCGTGAGGTAATGTTACAACACCACGAACCATTTGATTAGCTTTACGAGGATCTACTCCTAAACGTACTGCTAAATCTACAGATGCGTCAAACTTTACATTTGTAATCTCTTTAACTAATGCTGATGCATCTTGTAAGCTATAAACTTTAGAGCTATCTACTTTAGCACGAGCTTCTTTTTGCTTTCTAGTAATTGCCATTTCTAAATATCTTTTAAAGTTTAAGCAGGTGCATCACCTGTTACTGTTAATCCCATAGAACGAGCTGTTCCAGCAATCATTCTCATTGCAGACTCTACTTCAAAGGCATTCATATCTACCATTTTGTCTTCTGCAATTCCACGAATTTGATCCCAAGAAACGCTTGCTACTTTTTTCCTATTAGGTTCTCCTGAACCTTTCTTAATTTTGGCCGCTTCTAATAATTGTACTGCAGCTGGTGGAGTTTTTACAACAAACTCAAATGATTTGTCTGTATAAACTGTAATAACAACAGGTAATACTTTACCTTGTTTGTCCTGTGTACGAGCATTAAACTGCTTACAGAACTCCATGATGTTAACACCGGCAGCACCTAAAGCGGGTCCAACTGGTGGCGACGGATTCGCTGCACCTCCCCTAACTTGTAGTTTAACTAATTTACTTACTTCTTTTGCCATTGTTTAAGATTTAACGATGTGTTTAAATTGGAAGCTTAAACCCATCAAAATATAGGTGTAACAATTATATTTTCTCTACTTGCATATAGTTTAACTCTAATGGAGTTTTTCTTCCGAAAATCTTTACCATTACTTCTAACTTACGCTTTTCTTCATTTACCTTTTCAACAGTTCCATCAAACCCATTGAAAGGACCATCAATTACTTTTACAGTTTCTCCAACTGAATAAGGAATTGCAATATTTTCATCTTTAACAGAAAGTTCATCAACTTTACCTAACATTCTGTTTACTTCTGATTTACGCATTGGTACAGGGTCACCTCCTTTTGTTTCTCCTAAGAAACCAATAACACCTGTTACTGATTTAATTACGTGAGGAACTTCCCCTGCTAAATTAGCCTCAACCATTACATAACCAGGAAAGTAAACTCTTTCTCTGTTTATTTTCTTTCCGTTTCTTACTTGAATAACTTTTTCTGTAGGAACAATTACTTGGTTCACAAAATCAGACAACCCATGACGAGCAATTTCAGTCTCAATGTAAGTTTTCACTTTATTTTCTTGACCTCCAATAGCTCTTACCACATACCACTTCATCACCGAATCAGCCATCATTAAAACATTTTAAAGAAGTTATCTAACCCTGTTTGAAAAACCTTATCTATCCCCGCTACAGCTAAAGCAAATACAATTGTAAATGCTGCAACTACTACAGTAGACTTTTGAGCTTCTTCACGAGAAATCCAAGTCATGTTGGTATTTAATTCTTCAAAAGAATCTTTAATGTATTGTATAAAGTTACTCATATTTTATCCTTTTAACGAGTTGCAGTTTTCACCACAACTCGTTTTAGTTTTGCACGGGTTGAGAGGCTCGAACTCCCGACACCTGGTTTTGGAGACCAGTGCTCTACCAACTGAGCTAAACCCGTATTTTAAAGGAGCCTCTCTTTAAAAAGAGACTCCTTATACTTTATTATTAAACTATAATTAGTCTAAGATTTCAGTTACCTGACCAGCTCCTACTGTTCTACCTCCCTCACGGATTGCGAACTGTAAACCTGTGTTTAATGCGATAGGTTGGATTAAGTCAACAGTAATAGTTAAGTTATCACCTGGCATTACCATTTCAACTCCTTCTGGTAAGTTAATGTTACCTGTTACGTCAGTTGTACGTACGTAGAACTGTGGACGGTAGTTGTTGTGAAATGGAGTGTGACGTCCACCTTCTTCTTTCTTTAAGATATACACCTCAGCTTTAAACTTAGCGTGTGGAGTAATAGAACCTGGCTTACAGATTACCATTCCTCTCTTAATTTGAGTTTTTTCAATACCTCTTAATAAGATACCTGCGTTATCTCCTGCCTCACCTCTATCTAAGATTTGACGGAACATCTCGATACCAGTTACAGTAGATGTTAATTTTTCATCTCCCATACCGATAATCTCAACAGGATCTCCTGTATTAATGATACCAGTTTCGATACGTCCAGTTGCTACTGTACCACGACCAGTAATAGAAAATACATCCTCGATTGGCATTAAGAAATCTTTTTCAGTATCTCTTGGTGGCTCTTCGATCCAAGTATCAACAGCTTCCATTAACTCTAATACCGTATCAACCCACTTTTGCTCTCCGTTTAATGCACCTAAAGCAGAACCAGAAACTACAGGACCATTATCTCCATCATACTCATAGAAAGATAATAAATCTCTCACTTCCATTTCTACTAACTCTAATAACTCTTCGTCATCAACCATATCAACTTTGTTTAAGAAAACAACGATACGTGGAATACCTACCTGACGACCTAATAAGATGTGCTCACGAGTTTGTGGCATTGGACCATCAGTAGCAGCTACTACTAAGATAGCTCCATCCATTTGCGCAGCACCAGTTACCATGTTCTTTACGTAATCGGCGTGACCTGGACAGTCAACGTGCGCGTAGTGACGGTTAGCTGTTGCATACTCTACGTGAGAAGAGTTAATTGTGATACCTCTTTCTTTTTCTTCTGGAGCGTTATCGATTTGATCAAAAGCTCTCTGCTCAGAAAATCCAGCATCTGCTAATACTTTAGTAATTGCAGCAGTTAAAGTAGTTTTACCGTGATCTACGTGACCAATAGTACCTACGTTTAAGTGCGGTTTCGAACGATCATAAGTTCCTTTTGCCATGATTATTAATTTTAATTCTTAGTTAAATATATTTAGTGTTATTTTTAAACTCTTGTCAAATAAACTCTAAAATAGAGCCAACAACGGGATTTGAACCCGTGACCTCATCCCTACCAAGGATGCGCTCTACCAACTGAGCTATGTCGGCAACGAATTTAGAGCGGGAGACCAGGTTCGAACTGGCGACATTCAGCTTGGAAGGCTGACGCTCTACCAACTGAGCTACTCCCGCAATAAAATTTCATTAAGATAGTGGGGAGAGCAGGATTCGAACCTGCGAAGTCGTAAGACAACGGAGTTACAGTCCGTCCCATTTGGCCGCTCTGGAATCTCCCCTAAACCTTAAATAATATTTTAATGAACTTTTATTTTTTAGAGCCGATGGAGGGACTCGAACCCACGACCTGCTGATTACAAATCAGCTGCTCTAGCCAGCTGAGCTACATCGGCTTTTGTTATAAAAAAACAATCCGCTATTTCTAACGGACTGCAAATGTAAAAAGTAATTTTTAATTTTTAAAACTTTTTTAATTATTTTTTATCGTTTTTATGAGACTAAGGCATCCTTTGATTTTTCTTTTGATTTTTGCAACTGTCTTTTTAAAGATTCTACAGACACACTAATACCTTCCTCAAAGGTCTTAGTTTGCTTTTTCACCATTAATTCGCTTCCTGGTATATTAATTTTTACTTCAGTTATTTTATTCTCCTTTTCACTCGTTTTTTGCACTTTTAAAAACACTTCTGCATCAACGATCTTATCATGAAACTTCTCTAATCCTCCTATTTTTTTCTCAATGAAGTCTATTAATTTTTGGTCTGCTGAGAAATTTACTGATTGTGTGAATACCTTCATAATTCTTCGATCTTTTAATTTGACCCTCTAGGGTGAGTCTTGTTATACACTTTTTTTATTTGCTCCAAGCTATTGTGCGTATAAACTTGGGTAGAGGCTAAACTTGAATGCCCTAGTAATTCTTTAACCGAATTTAACGACGCACCGTTATTAAGTAAATGTGTAGCAAAAGCATGCCTTAATATATGTGGACTTTTTTTTGCTTTTGTTGACACTCTACTAAAGTACAAATTTATTATTCGGTAAACAAGGGTTTCATAAATTTTAACGCCTTTTTTAGTCACTAAAAGCACCTCTAAATCTACATCCTCAATTTCTCTTTTTTGTCTTAAATATTCTTGTAAAGTTTTATACACTGACGGCAAGATCGTTACATACCTTTCTTTATTTCTTTTTCCTAATACTTTTATTGTTCTACTAGTATGATCTATATCTTTTTCTTTAACATTTATTAACTCAATCCTTCTCATTCCAGTTGAATACAACATTTCCACAATCAATCTATCTCTTACTGATTCAAAATCTGATCTCTCTTTTATTAGTTTTAAAACTTCTTCTACTTCATTTTGATCAAAGGGAGTTTGTATTTTTTTTTGAACTTTTAGCGCCTTATGATTTGAAAGCGGATTCACTGTTACTTCCCCTATTTTTTGCAGAAACTTATAAAAGGTCTTTAAAGAGCTTACTTTTCTATTTACGCTTCTATTTGATATATTATCATTTACCAAACTAACAATCCATGTTCTAATTTGGTTATAATGAATACCCTCTAAATCCTCTTGATCAAACTCAACCTCACAAAAATCTTTAAACGCTATTAAATCCGTTTTATATGCTTGAATTGTGTTTTTTGAATACTTTTTCTCAAACTCTAAATACTCTAAAAAAGCTTTTATTAGCATTATCTATCTTATTTATTAATTGAAGATACAAAAAAAACCTGTATTGATATCAATACAGGTTTTTCACTTTTTAGGATGATTACTATCCTACTTCTTCTTGAGTTCTTAATCTCTGAACATAAGATGCTTTAATCATTTGAGCTCGTTTTGCCACAGATGGCTTAGTAAACTGCTTTCTGTTACGTAATTGCTTCATCGTTTTTGTACGATCAAATTTACGTTTATAACGTTTTAACGCTCTATCGATATTCTCTCCTTCTTTAACTGGAATGATTAACATATTTTTGCACCTCCTTTCATCGTAGTTTCTATATCTTTAAAATTTGACAACGTTCAGTATATCAATTAATTATATTATTTTATTTCATTTTTGGACGGCAAAGATACAAAGTATTCTTTAAAAACACACTATTTTATTTCTTTTTAGTTTAAAAATGAGGCAAATAAAAATCCTGCTTTCACAGGATTTTTACTTAAATATTTATCAAGAATCATTTTTACAAAATAGGAGGCATTAGGTAGCTGGTCTATATTCTTTCTTATCTATTACCATTTTTGCAATAATTTCTTTCAATATTTCTGAAGTACCTCCCCCTATCGGTCCTAATCGACTGTCACGTAATAAACGTGCCATTGGATACTCTTCCATATAACCATAACCTCCTAGTAACTGTAAAGCATCGTATATAACCTCATCTGCCATTTTAGTAGACAATAGCTTACTCATACTTGCTTCTTTTACGACATAAATACCATCATTTAATCGTTTTGCTATAGAATAGTTATATTCTCTACACATATCTACTCTACTGGCCATTTCTGCTACTTTATGACGTAAAGCTTGAAATTTATCTAATGTTTTTCCAAAAGCTTCACGTTCACTCATATATTGTACTACATAATCAACAGCATATTCCGCACGCGCATGAGCATTGATTCCCATTACTAATCTTTCTAAAGCAAAGTGTTGCATTATATATGGAAATCCTTTTCCTTCTTCTCCCATTAAGTTTTCAACAGGTATTACCACATTATCAAAAGCTATTTCAGCAGTGTCTGAAGCTCTCCATCCTAATTTATCTAACTTAGTTGACGATATTCCTGGAGTATCTCTATCAACTATAAAAATACTCATTCCTTTATGTTTATCATCAGGGTTAGTTTTAGCTGCTACTACTAAGTAATCAGAATATACTCCATTTGTGATAAACGTTTTAGATCCATTAATCACATATGAATCTCCTTTTTTTATTGCTGTAGTACGCATTCCTGCTACATCACTTCCTCCAAAAGGTTCTGTAATACATAAACACCCTATTTTATCTCCTTCTATACTTGGTGTTAAATATTCATTCTTAATTCGATCATCTCCTTCTTTATTTACATGTGTCATTGCTAAATAAGCATGTGCCCACATATTAGCTGCAAAACCTCCTGAGTTTATTTTTTGTAGTTCTTCTAAAAAAATAACTGTATAAAAAAGATCTAAACCTAATCCTCCATATTCTTCAGGTTGGTTTAAACCAAAGTATCCCATTTCACCGAACTTCTTCCAGATAAAACGCTCTACCGTACCTTCTTTCTCCCATTTATCTATGTGAGGAACTACCTCTTTTTGTAAAAAATCTCTAAAACTCTGACGAAAGGCTTCATGCTCTTCGGTAAAGTACATACTATTCATAGTGGTTTGTTTATTAAATTTTGTTGCTTGTTTATTCTGCTTTCAAATATAAGATTATTCTATCGTATTTATTTAGTGGAAAATCTTTAATATTTCTTAATTCTGATATATCTTGTAGTTCAGCTACTTCATCTCGATATTCAAATATCTTTTTACATAACTCATAATCAATATATGGATTTTTTAACACTTCTTTGAATTTGGCTGTATTTACATTTACTTTTTTAATAGTTGGTTTTTTAATTACAGTAAAAGTTTGCATGACTTTGTTTGCTGCAGCTTTATTTATTCCCCAAACTTCATATAATTGTTTTGAGAATGAATACCCTTGTAACTTCTTTCTATACTTTATAATTCGAGAAGATAATACTTCTCCAACACCACTAATAGTTTCAAAATCTTGTTGAGTGGCTTTATTAATATCATTAGTAGAAATTTTATATACCTTATTATATGTATGCCTTTCACTTAAACCTAACTCTATTTTACTTTTCTTCTTTTGGTTTTCTTCTTTTACAACCCAATCTGGAAATTTAAAATAAGGAGCTATTCTGTTCAAAAGACTATCAGATATTTTTGTTACTTGTTTAAAATCTTTAGCCGAGTTAATCCATTTATTTTGTTTTCTGTAATTGTGTAATCTATCTATTTCCTCTACAGACATTCCTAGTTGATAACCTTTAAAGTCTGTTATATAATTTGGATTGAATGGATATCGTTTAGGTTTTCTTTTAATCAATTCAATTCTTTTCAAACTATCAATAGTATTTTGAAGAGCTACTAGCTCTTTCTTATTTATACCCTCTATTTTTTCTGAAGAAAAATCTATGTACACATATATAAATTGTAAAACAACTATTAAAAATAATAAAAAGAAAACCCCATTTCTTTGGCGTTTATTATACCAGAAATGAGGTTTAAATATTTTCATTCGTTTTGTTTTTTATTCTTCTACTGCTTCTTTTTTAAGGTTAATAGCATCTAAATATCTTTTTAGTTGCTTTTTAACCACTGGCATCAATAAGTATAAACCTACCATGTTAGGGAACACCATTGCAAAAATCATTGCATCTGAAAAATCCCAAATAGACTTCATACTCGCTGCTGCTCCAATTACTACGAAAGTTAAGAACAAAATTTTATATGTTAAATCCGCTTTTTTTCCTCTACCAAATAAAAATTTCCAAGATTGTAATCCGTAATACGACCAAGAAATCATTGTAGAAACTGCAAATAAAACAACTGCTACAGTTAAAAATACATTTGAGTATGGAATGTAAGCTGCAAATGCTCTTGAAGTAATTCCTGCTCCCTCATAAGCCACACCGTCAATAAATACAGATCCTGTACCATCTCCTCCATATTCAAAAGCTCCTCCAAAATTAAAGATAATAATTACTAAAGCTGTCATTGTACAAATTAATACAGTATCAATAAACGGCTCTAATAATGCCACTAAACCTTCTGATGCAGAATATTTTGTTTTCACTGCAGAGTGTGCAATTGAAGCCGAACCTGCTCCTGCTTCATTAGAAAAAGCTGCTCTTTTAAACCCTACTAATAAAACACCTATAACACCACCAACACCTATCGCTGTAGGATTGAAAGCTTCTGTTATAATTAAAGAAATAGCATCATCTATTAAAGAGAAATTAACCCCTAAAATATACAAACAAGCCAATAGGTATAGCAATGCCATAAAAGGAACTACTTTTTCTGTTACAGAAGCGATTCTTTTGATACCTCCAATAATTATAATACCTACTAAAATGGCTAGTACAATACCTATGATAGCTCCAGCTGCTGTACTCTCTAAACCTAACAACTCTTTAATAACTATTGTTGCTTGGTTAGATTGAGCTGCATTACCACCTCCAAAAGAACCTCCAATACAGAAAACTGCAAATGCTCCTGCTGCTATTTTTCCTAGTGTTGCAAAACCTTTTTCTTTTAATCCTTTAGATAAATAATACATAGGACCTCCATACACTGTTCCGTCTTCTCCTACATCACGATAATGTACTCCTAATGTACATTCTACAAATTTTGTTGACATCCCTAACAAACCGCAAATAATCATCCAGAAAGTTGCTCCCGGACCTCCTAAAGCAATTGCTAATGCAACTCCTGCAATATTACCATTTCCAACTGTACCAGAAACCGCTGTTGCTAATGCCTGAAAGTGAGAAACTTCACCTTCATGACTTTCATCGCGAATAGTATCTTTAATATCTCCATCAATTTCTAAGTCACTATGTAAGCTCTCTATATTTTCAATATGCTCCTCAATATCGTCAACTTCATTCATATCTACTCCTTGAGCTATACCATCTTCACCATACAATAATTGCGCACCATGTTTTTCAATATCTTCATATTTCCCTCTTACAACATTTATTGCAGTAAAGAAGTGACGGATATTTGGAAATCCAAAATAGAGCGTAAAAAAAGCGGCACTAGCCACTAACAAAATCAATACAAAAGGGGTACCAAATACTGGAAAAAAAATCACACTACTAAAAAAATCAGAAAAAGGTTTAAACGCTTCATCAATCATTTGATCAATTCCTTTTTCCTGTGCAAATGTTAACATTGGTGTTATTGAAAACAGCAATGCAAGTAGTTTTTTATTCATAATATGTATTAGATTTTTGAATTAGTAGCCCGCAATATCATAAAAAAATGCACTTACAACAAGTTTTCGTTGTTAAATATGGTTTTTACATTAGCTTTTCTTTAAATTTATGTAAATCTTCTTTAAAAGATTTTGGTCGCAATCCTAATTCTGTTTGGGCTTTTGTTAAATCAAAACCCGTAATAGCAGGCCGTAAGGCTGTTTGATTTAAAACATCTGTAGAAATTGGTTTTATTAAGCTTTTATCTAACCTAAAAGCTTCTGCTATTTGTTGTGCAATTTCATAAATACTCATCATTCTTTTTGAGGAAATATTGAAAATTCCTAGTGCTTTTTTATCTATTGATAATTTACACGCTAATGCCAAATCTTCTACATAAGTTGGCATACGAAATTGGTCATCTACTATAGTTATTTCTTTCCTGTCTTCCAACATTTTCTTCACCCACAATACTATATTAGTGCGCGACATATCATATACTTTTCCATATACTAATATGGTACGTAAAATAGCATAATTTACCTTAGACTTTATTAATAATTCTTCTGATTTTAATTTGGAGAGCCCATAATAATTCAATGGGTTTGGCTTATCACTCTCTTTGTATGGTCCATTTTTCCCATCAAAAATAAAATCAGTTGAAATATGTATTAAATGAGTTTTATTTTCTTCTGAATAGTTTTTAAGATATTGAACTACATCTATATTTAGATTATCACAAGCTTGTTTATTTGTTTCACAAGCATCAACATTTGTCATTGCTGCTGTATTCACAATAACATCTGGCTTATATTCAGACAGTTTTTTGTAAAGCAAATCTTCATCTGTAATATCAATTGAAACATAATTAAAGTCACCTCTACCACTTCTATTTTCTCCTCTTGAAAAACCTATTACCTGATATCTTTCTTTTGCTTCTAATAAAAGGCTTACTAAAGTTTGCCCAAGTAAACCATTACTTCCAGTTATTACAACTTTCTTCATTAAAAAACTTTTCTAAGTGTTTCTATCTGTTCAGGACGTCCTAAAACAATCAAATTTCCTCCTATTTCTAATTTCACCGAAGCTTCTGGGTTGATAATGTAATCTTTATTTGGAGTACGGTATCCTATAATTGTACAACCTGTTTTTTTTCGTAAATCTAAATCTAATATTGTTTTATCAATGTATTTTTCTGGCAAGTCATTAATTGCTACTTCTTCTAAGTTAGCAGTTGTCTCTCCTTCAATAGTTAGCCTATCTACAAACTCAATAACATCAGGAGTTACCACTAAAGATGCCATGTGAGAACCTCCTAATTTATCTGGCATAATTACATTATCTGCTCCTGCTATTTTTAACTTACTATATGATGTTTCTTTAGATGCTCTACTAATTACTTTACAATTTTTATTTAATTGTTTTGCTGTTAGCACTACAAATAAATTATCGGCATCAGAAGGCAACGCTGTTATTAGATTTTCTGCATTCATAATACCTGCTCTTAATAGAGTCTCATCAAGCGTTGCATCTCCTTGAACAGTTAACACTCCTTTTTCATCTAACTGCCTCACTACATCATTAAATTTTTCAACCACTACAACTTGTTTCTTGTAGTTTTTCAATTTCGAAATAGCTTGTTTACCATTTCTACCATAACCACAAACTATGGTATGACCTTGTAACTGCTCTATTTGTTTTTGCACTTTTTTTATTTTTAACTGATGAAAAAATTGCCCACTAATTAAATACTCTGAGAATGAAGAAACTGCATAACCAAAAACAAACAAACTAGATATTATCAATCCGATAGTAAATAGTTTTTCCCCCGTACCAAAAGGATGTACTTCTCCAAAACCAATGGTACTAATGGTTATAATCGTCATGTACAAAGCGTTAATAAAGGAATAATCAAAAAGTAACATATAACCTGTTACTCCTAGCATGACTATTAAGACAGAATAAATTATAGCTCTATATAACCTTGATTGAAACACTGTGTTTATCATAAATCAAAAACAGATGTTCTTTTAGTATAAATCATATCTTTTAATCTTAGTAAAAAAGCCATTGTTAAATATAATCCAAAAGACAAACCTACTGTTACAAATGATATATAAATAAAAAACAAACGTACATTAGTGGCTCGCATACCCAATCTATCAGCAAACCTGGAAGACACGTTAAAACCATGGCGCTCAAAAAAAAGCCTTACAAAATCTATAAATTTCATTTATTAATTAAGTTTTATTCGCAATATACTATTTTCAGTTTATTTGTTGATAATCGCTACTTCAAAATAAATTTGGTTTTGGTAACTTTGCTGTTTTTGGTAAAATCCTCACTTTGAAAGAACAAGAATACATAGAAGTTTACGGAGCTCGAGCTCATAATTTAAAGAATATTGATGTTAAAATTCCTCGTGAAAAGCTAGTTGTAATTACTGGCTTAAGTGGTAGCGGGAAATCTTCTTTAGCTTTCGACACCATTTATGCTGAAGGACAACGTCGTTATATTGAAACTTTCTCTGCATATGCACGTCAATTTTTGGGCGGATTAGAAAGACCTGATGTTGATAAAATTGACGGACTTTCTCCTGTAATTTCTATTGAACAAAAAACAACAAACAAAAGCCCTCGTTCTACTGTAGGAACCATTACTGAAATTTACGATTTTCTTCGTTTACTGTTTTCTCGTGCAGCAGATGCTTATTCATACAATACAGGTGAAAAAATGGTAAGTTATTCTGACGAACAAATTAGAAAATTAATTTTAAAAGATTTTGATGGCAAACGTATTGCCATTCTTGCACCATTAATTAAATCAAGAAAAGGGCATTATCGTGAACTATTCGAACAAATTTCTAAACAAGGTTTTGTTCGTGTTCGTGTGGATGGAGAAATTAGAGAAATTGAAAAGGGCATGAAACTCGATCGTTACAAAACGCACGATATAGAAGTCGTTATCGATCGATTAGCCGTGAATGATGCTGCTGAAAAACGTCTAGAAGAGACTATTAAAACTGCCTTGTACACGGGTGATAATATTTTAATGGTAATTGATGTTGATGATGAAAAGCCTCGTTATTTTAGTCGTGAACTCATGTGTCCTACTACGGGAATCGCTTACCCTAATCCTGAACCTAACACTTTTTCGTTCAACTCACCAAAAGGAGCTTGTTCTCACTGTAACGGACTAGGGATTACCAACGAGATAAATCATCAAAAAGTAATTCCAGACGATAGCATTTCTATCAAAAATGGAGGAATTGCACCTTTGGGTGAACAAAAAAACAGTTGGATTTTTAAACAACTTCAAACTATTGCTGAGCGTTATAACTTTAAACTAACCGACCCTATAAAAAATATTTCTAAAGAAGCCATGGAGATTATTCTTCATGGAGGAAAAGAAAAATTTGAAATTCAATCAAAAACTGCGGGAGTTACCAGAAATTATGAGATTGATTTCGAAGGTATCATTGCCTTTATTGAGAATCAATATAAAAACTCAGAAAGCACATCAATCAAACGTTGGGCAAAAGGTTTTATGGATGAAGTTACTTGTTCGGTTTGTGATGGAAAGCGTTTAAAAAAAGAAGCGCTTCATTTTAGAATCACTGATAAAAATATTAGTGATTTAGCCCAAATGGATGTGCTAGAGTTGGCTAATTGGTTTCAGGAAGTTGACACAAAATTATCAGAAAAACAATTAACTATTGCTTCTGAAATTTTAAAAGAAATTCGCACACGCATTCAATTTTTATTGGATGTTGGGTTAGATTATTTAACATTAGACAGAACTTCAAAATCTCTTTCTGGTGGAGAAGCCCAACGTATTCGACTTGCAACACAAATAGGTTCACAACTTGTAGGTGTTTTATATATTTTAGATGAGCCTAGTATTGGTTTACATCAACGTGATAATCAAAAATTAATTGACTCTTTAATTAAACTTCGTGATGTTGGAAACTCTGTTTTAGTGGTTGAACATGATGAAGATATGATTAAGAATGCTGATTTTGTTTTAGACATTGGTCCAGGTGCAGGTAGACATGGAGGAGAAATTGTTAGCGAAGGCAACTTTGACGATTTAAAAAGTCACGATACCCTTACTGCTGACTATTTATCGAGAAGAAAAGAAATTGAGGTTCCTAAAAAACGTCGTGAAGGAAACGGAAAAACAATCTCATTAAAAGGCGCTTCTGGAAACAACTTAAAAAATGTTTCCGTTGAATTTCCTTTAGGTAAAATGATTTGTGTCACAGGTGTTTCTGGTAGTGGGAAATCTACCTTAATTAATGAGACCCTATACCCTATTTTAAACGCGCACATTTACCGAGCAGTAAAAAAACCAATGCCTTACAAAAAAATTGAAGGCTTAGAACATATTGATAAAGTTATTGATATTGACCAGTCTCCTATTGGTAGAACTCCACGTTCAAACCCTGCTACTTATACAGGGGTGTTTAGCGAAATACGTAGTTTATTTGCAAAAACTCCAGAAGCCTCTATCAGAGGGTATAAACCCGGTCGTTTTAGTTTTAATGTAAAAGGTGGACGTTGTGAAACCTGCCAGGGTGGTGGTGTTCGTGTAATAGAAATGAATTTCTTACCAGATGTTCACGTAGAGTGTGAAACTTGCCAAGGAAAACGTTTTAACCGAGAAACTTTAGAAATTCGTTATAAAGGAAAGTCAATTTCTGATATTTTAGAAATGACAATTAACGAAGCTACAGCTTTTTTTGAACATATTCCTAAAATCTATAGAAAGTTAAAAACAATTAAAGATGTTGGTTTAGGATACATTACACTCGGACAGCAATCCACTACTCTTTCCGGAGGAGAAGCCCAACGCATTAAATTAGCTTCTGAATTATCAAAAAGAGATACTGGAAATACCTTTTATATATTAGACGAACCAACAACTGGGCTTCATTTTGAAGATATCCGTGTATTAATGGAAGTATTAAACAAGTTAGCAGATAAAGGAAACACCGTTTTAATTATTGAGCACAACTTAGATGTTATCAAACTCGCCG
Source organism: Tenacibaculum mesophilum (assembly GCF_003867075.1). Taxonomy (NCBI): domain Bacteria; kingdom Pseudomonadati; phylum Bacteroidota; class Flavobacteriia; order Flavobacteriales; family Flavobacteriaceae; genus Tenacibaculum; species Tenacibaculum mesophilum. The sequence continues at coordinate 1,560,228 of NZ_CP032544.1, forward strand.
ATTACATTATTGACATTGGCATGGAAGGTGGTAAAAAAGGCGGTAAAGTTTTAACATTTGGAACTCCTGAAGAAGTTTCCATCCACAAAAAAAGCCATACAGCAAAATTCTTAAAAAAAGAGTTAAAAAAGTAATACAACTACATTTTTCATAAGTAGATAATTTGTTTTTTATATATTTTTTTTTGATTTCAAATTAATTTATATAAATTTATGAACTGATTTTAAAAAAAGAAATCAGTTAAATAGTATTTCCCCCCGAAATTATTTAAACATGAGAAAAGAAAAACAATCTGCTTTGTTAGCAGATAATTGCCCGCTTATTTGTGAAACGTACAAGAACATAATATCTAAAATAGCTAGGTTAAACCCAAGTTTTAATTTTAACACAGACATTACCTATAATTGTAATGGAGCTTACGACATTATAAAAAAAACAATTGAAAAAGAAACTTCACTTAGCTTTGTTGTTTTAGACTTAAAACTTTCTCCTGCTAAGAATAGAAAAATCTTATCTGGTGAAGATTTAGGGCTTTTAATAAGAAAATTACTTCCAAACACAAGACTGATTGTTTCTACTGATTGTAATGATAATTACAGAATTTATAACATTTTTAAAAGCTTAAATCCTGAAGGTTTTCTTATTAAGAACGATTTAACTTCAAAAGAGTTAAAAAATGCAATAAAAAATGTAACAAACAATATACCTTATTATAGTAAAACTGTCTTAAGCCTCTTAAGAAAAGAAGTTTCTAATAATTTTTCCATTGACGCAATAGACAGACAAATACTATACGAACTTTCATTAGGCTCTAAAATGAAAGATATGCCGAATTACATACCTCTTTCCGCAGCTAGTATTGAAAAAAGAAAACGACATCTAAAAAAAATATTCAATGTTAAAGCTAAAGGAGACCGAGAGTTAATATTAACAGCCAAAGAAAAGGGCTTTATTTAAAAAAAAAACGATTACGGTTTTCCCTTACTTTTTTTATGGCTTTTTCTATAAAAAAACAACTATCAAAATATAGCTTTGGGGAAACAGAAAATAACTATCCTTAAAACCTTTTTACTTTTGAAAGACACATTAATCAATTTAGTACAAAATTTACTTAAGAAAAATAGTATTTCTTTTGATAAGGAAGAATTGGCTTTTCAAATTCAAAGTCACCCTTCTTACCCTAGTTTACACGCAATTACTGGAGTATTAGACCATTTTAACATTGAAAATGTGGCAGCTGACGTTCCTGTTAATTCAGAAACACTTTTGCAACTCCCCGACTGTTTTATTGCTCAAATAAACAGTGAACATGGTCAAGACTTAATTGTAGTAGAAAGAAAAAAATCAGATTATATAATTTATGATTCTGAAAACAAAAAAACGAAGTTATCTGAAAATGAGTTTCTAAGTAAATTTACAGGAATTATTGTTGCTGTTGAAGAAACTGAGGGTTATCAAACAACTAAAAATAACTCCAAATTAGTTAAAACTATCGGTTTTTCTCTTCTTAGTATTTTTACGTTATTTTTTGTTTTTTATAGTTCAACTTCATGGTACAATACTTTTTATTTCTTACTATCAGTAACAGGATTAATTATCAGTATCGCAATTGTAAAACAAGAACTTGGATTGAAAACCGCTATTGGTGATGCTTTTTGTTCAGGAGCTGATGATAAAAAAGATTGTGACGCTGTATTAACCTCAAAAGGAGCGGAAATTTTAAAAGGATATAAATTAAGTGACTTTAGCTTGCTTTATTTTATTGGGTTATCTCTTTTAACTTTTACTCAAATTTCTAATCCTGTAATTTCATATACTATTAGTTTACTTGCTATACCTATTACTCTATACTCGCTATATTATCAATATGCAGTAGTAAAAAAGTGGTGTCTTTTATGCTTAAGTATAGTTGGAGTTCTTTGGCTACAAGCACTGGCTCCAGTATTGACAAATAATTACATTAACACCTTTATAATTAAAGATTTTGTCACCTTGGGTATCGTTGCTTCTTTTACGTGGTTAGCTTGGAATTATATTAAACCTTTATTTACTGAAGTTCAAGAACTCAAAAAAGAAAAGATAGCAAGTGTTAAATTTAAGAGAAACTATGCATTGTTTGATAGTTTATTACAAAAATCACCTCAACTTGACACTCAATTAACTGATAGTAAAGAAATTGTTTTTGGAAACCCTAACTCCAGCCTTGAAATTACAATAATCACCAATCCTTTCTGTGGACACTGTAAACCTGTTCACGCTCATGTTGATGAAATTATTAAAAGATACCATAACAATGTAAAAATTAAAGTACGCTTTAATGTAAGTGTAGAAAAAAAAGATAGTGATGTCGTTAAAATTACCAGTAGACTCATAGAAATATATAATACACAAGGAGAAAAAGAATGTCTTCAAGCCATGGATGCTATTTATGAAGGGCAGAAACCAGCTGCTTGGTTAAAAAAATGGGGTGAATGTTCTAATAAAGAAACTTATACATTGGAGCTAGAAAAAGAAAAGAATTGGTGTAATCAAAATGGCATCAACTTTACTCCTGAAATTTTAGTAAACGGTAAATCATTTCCTAAGGAATATAACAGAACTGATTTAATTTTATTTATTGAAGATTTAGAAGAAAATATAGAAGCTTCTGATGTTTCATTAAAAACAGTATAAAAAGACAAAGCCCCAAAAAGGGCTTTGCATTTTGAACAAAATTCTCTCGCGAAGAATAGACACATTGGTGAGTGTCTTTAAATGTTCGCCGCAAAAGTAACCTTAATATTTTAATTATGAAAAAACAAATTCTAAATTTAGGTAAAGCTTTAAAAAAAGCGGAACAAGCTCAAATTAACGGAGGTAGAATGCAATGTGATGTCAATAGAGACCGTGTTTGTGAAGACTTCGGTTGGAAATGTGCAGAAACATATTGTCGCATATTAATGCCTTTATAATTATGAAAAAGAAAATTTCAAACTTAGGCAAGGCTTTAAAAAAAACAGAACAAGCTCAAATTAACGGAGGCAGAAAACAATGTGATAAAAATAGAGATGGTATCTGTGAAGACCATGGAAGACACTGCGCAGAGTTTTATTGTAGTTTTGTTTCATAATAAAATTTTAATCATGAAGAAGCTAATTTTAAACTTAGGTAAGACTTTAAATAAAACAGAACAAAAAACAATTAATGGTGGTAATGCCATTTTCTGTGACGCAAATGGCAACTGTCCTATGGGTAGTTATTGCGATGGTCATTTATGTATAGATAACGGTTCTGGTAATGGGGGAAGCGACCCTAATAAAGACTGTAGAAACCCTCACAGGTTTTGTATTGACGAATTCGACACTTGTTGTATCTACTAAAAATATTTCTTATGAAGAAATCAATTTTAAACTTAGGTAAAACTCTAAACAAGAAAGAACTAAAATCAATTAACGGTTCTGTTATTATTGCCTGCTATAGTCATGCCGAGTGTCCCCAAAAAATGGGATGTTGTAAAAACCCTCCTTATATTGGAGTATGTATGGAAGGAGAAGCCTATAGAAGATTATGTAATAATTAATAACTTCAAATAAGTTAGAGGGTTAACTCTCTAACTTATTTCATATCTAAACTGAACTTGAAAAAATTCCCAAACTATAAACAGACAGAAGCAAAAGATTGCGGACCTACTTGTATTAAAATCATAGCCAAACACTATGGTAAAACTATCAATACTCAACAATTAAGAAACCTAAGCGAAACAACACGTGAAGGCAGTAGCTTATTAGGTCTTAGTGAAGCTGTCGAGTCTATAGGCTTTAAGTCTTTAGGTATAAAATTAGCCTTTAACAAACTTAAAGAAGCCCCATTTCCTTGTATTATTCATTGGAATAAAAATCATTATGTGGTTCTTTACAAAATAAAAAAAGATGTTGTTTATATTTCTGACCCAGCTCATGGGCTCATCTCTTTTACTAAAGAGGAGTTTATCCAACATTGGATTGGTAATAATGCCGATGAAAATACAGAAGAAGGTATTGCCTTATTAATAGAACCAACTCCCAAATTCTATCAAGAAGAGTTTGAAGAAGATGAAAAATTTGGTTTTTCATTTATTTTCAAATACTTATATAAATACAAAAAGTTTATAGTTCAATTAATAATTGGGCTCCTAGCTGGTAGTTTATTACAATTAATCTTACCTTTTTTAACTCAAAGTGTTGTTGATGTTGGTATTAAAAACCAAGATTTAAACTTTGTATACTTAATCTTATTTGCTCAATTATTTTTATTCATAGGAAAAGCTTCTTTAGAAATTATTAGAAGTTGGATTTTACTTCATCTTAGTACTCGAATCAACATATCTTTAATTTCAGATTTTTTTATCAAATTAATGAAATTACCTATCTCCTACTTCGATGTAAGAATGACAGGAGATTTATTACAAAGAATCAACGATCATAAGCGTATTGAACGAATTTTAACCACTTCTTCTTTAACTGTTTTATTCTCTTTTTTCAATCTCATAATTTTTAGTTTAGTTTTAGGATATTATAGCATGCAAATTTTTGGTGTTTTTGTGTTAGGAAGTGTTTTATATTTTGGTTGGGTATTATTCTTCTTCAAAAAGAGAAAAGAGCTTGATTATAAACGTTTTTCTCAAGTAAGTCAAGAACAAAGTAAAGTAATTGAACTTATTAATGGAATGCAAGAGATAAAGCTTCACAATGCTGAAAGACGCATGCGATGGAATTGGGAATATGTACAAGCTCGTTTATTTAAAGTAGCTACTAAAAGCCTTGCTCTTGAACAAACACAAAGTGTAGGTTCTAACTTTATCAATGAACTTAAAAATATGTTCATTACTATACTTTCTGCTAAACTAGTAATAGATGGACAAATTACCTTAGGTATGATGATGGCTATTAGCTACATCGTCGGACAACTAAACGGACCAATTACACAACTAATAAACTTTATGAGAGATATACAAGATGCACAAATCTCCTTAGATAGATTAGGTGAAATACACAACATGGAAGATGAAGAAAAACCTAGTGATGAAAAAGTAACCATCATTCCAGATAACGCATCTATAAAACTAAATAATATTTCATTCAGGTACACTGGTGGTTTAGAGCCTGTTTTGAAAGATTTATCTCTTGAAATTCCTGCAAATAAAACAACCGCAATTGTAGGGGTTAGTGGAAGTGGAAAAACCACATTAATGAAATTACTTCTTGGTTTTTATCAAGTTGACCAAGGAGATATTATGATAAACAACTTTAACTTAAAAAACATTTCTCAAAAAGAATGGAGAAGAAACTGCGGTGTTGTTATGCAAGAAGGATATATCTTTAATGATTCTATAGCTAAAAACATTGCTGTGGGTGAAGATTATGTTGACAAGGAAAAGCTAGCTCACGCAATAGACGTAGCAAATATCAACGATTATATTGAGGGATTACCGCTAGGATATAATACCAAAATTGGTAGTGAAGGTAGTGGCTTAAGTACAGGTCAAAAACAACGATTACTTATTGCTAGGTCGGTATATAAAAACCCAAAATTCTTGTTCTTTGATGAAGCTACTAGTGCACTTGATGCAAATAATGAAAAAATTATTATGGGTAAGCTTAATCAATTCTTTGCTGACAAAACAGCTGTTGTAATAGCACACCGACTAAGTACTGTAAAAAACGCGCATCAAATAGTTGTCCTTGAAAAAGGAAAAATTATTGAAAAAGGAAATCATGAAGAATTAATCAAATTAAAAGGAAGTTATTACCATTTAGTCAAAAACCAACTAGATTTAGGTAAATAAAATATTCACTCGCGAAGAATAGACATAACTCTTGAGTGTCTTTAAACTATTCAAGGGTTTTATCAAACTTAAATTATTTTAAAATGAAAAAATCAATTTTAAATTTAGGAACACCTTTAAACAAATCTAAGCAACAGTTAATTAATGGGAGTAGTAATCAACCTTGTCCCTCAATTAATTGTTACTACGGAAATATCGATACACAACTTTATGGTAGTGCAGTTTATTGCGGTAGTTGTAGCGACTACACTAACCTCCCTAGTATCTGTAAAAACAGAGTTAGAGTTGGGGTTTATTGCTCTGGTGTTTAATCTAAAAAAAAAAGTGAAATTAAGTAAATAGAACAACAAATTAAAGTAAGTATCCATTGTGGCTCTGAAATTGATTGTTATGATCAACCATTAGTAAAACCTTTTAAGGATAATTAATAGAGATGTCATGCAGGAAACTGTGTCTTAACATAATTAATATTTATTTCATCGGTGCTCTTCTACTACAAGGGTACCTTTATACACTCTAAATATGCCCGATAATTCTCAAAATATAGAAATTCGAAGTGAAGAAGTTCAAGAAATTTTAACCCATGTGCCTAACTGGATGATTCGTTGGGGTAATACTTTACTACTTGCACTTATATTAATGTTATTATTCATTTCATGGTTTGTAAAATATCCTGATATAATTTCTACAGAAGTAATGGTTACGACCTCTACTCCACCTGAGAAAATTTATGCAAAATCAACAGGACAATTTGAAACTTTCTTAACTACTGAAGGCAAAAAAGTTTCTGAAGGTGATGTTTTAGCAGTTATTGAAAATAGTGCTTCTTTTAAAGATGTTTTACTATTAAAAAGTATAATTGATACAATTGAAATAAACCAACAAAAATTCTTTTTCCCTATTGATAAAGTTCCTCCACTAATTTTAGGAGATATAACCTCTAGCTACTCTCAATTTGAAAATGATTATTCTGAATATACCTTAAACGAAAAACTAACTCCGTTTAAATCGGAAAATTTCGCTAACCAAATGTCTGTTATAGAAGCTAGAGGCAGACTACAAATTTTACTTTCTCAAAAAGATTTAAATCTTAAAGAACTAGAATTTAAAGAGAAAGATCTTGATCGTAGTAGAAAAATGTTTAACCAAGGGGTTATATCTGCTAAAGAAAAAGATCAAAAAGAAATTGAATACTTACAAGCAAAACGCTCATATAAAACCCTTGAATCATCAATTTCTCAAATAAGAGAATTAATCAATAACTCTGCTAAAAACCTAGAAGGCACTTCTATAAAAAAAACACAACAAGATACTCGTTTAAAAAAGAAAGCTATTCAATCTTTTTTATACTTAAAAAAGGCTATTAAAGACTGGGAAAAACAATATGCTCTAACTTCTTCAATAAATGGTAAAGTATCCTTCTTATCTTTTTGGAATAAAAATCAAACGGTTAATACGGGTGATTTAATATTCACCATTATTCCTAATAAAGGGAATTCATTTATCGGTAAAATTGAAGCTCCTGCTGCTAATTCTGGTAAAATAAAGAAAGGTCAAAAAGTTCAGATTAAACTTTTAAATTATCCATCTGATGAATTTGGCGAATTAAATGGAAGAGTTAAATCAATTTCTTTAACTCCTGATGAGGAAGGTAATTACTTAATTAATGTAGAGTTACCACAAAAATTAATAACAACATACAATAAAACTATTCCTTTTAGACAAGAAATGAAAGGTGCTGCGGATATAGTAACGGAAGATTTACGTTTAATAGAACGTTTCTTTTATCAATTAAAAAATATTATCAAATAATAAAAAACAGACATAAACCTTGAGTGTCTATAAATGTTCAAGGAATTTATTAACCCTCGAAATTTTTCTATTATGAAAAAATCAATTTTAAATCTAGGAAAAGCTTTAACTAAAGCTGATCAAAAACAAGTTAACGGAGGTACTGGTTGTGTAATTTATACACCAGCAGAGTGCTTTGCTTGTGGTGGTTTCTCTTTACCTAACGGATGTTGCTTAGGATCGTATGAAACACATGCTTGTTTAGGAGAAGATGTTCCTCAATAAGAGAGTTCATTTACTATTATTTTAATTGAATCATTCCTAGGTTTAAACCAATTAAGAATAAAGTAGGTTTAAACCTAGGATAAATTTAGATTATACACAAGTAGACTATCAAGCCAATATAGATTATAAATTTACCCTAATAGAACAACTCATTATTAATAATATTTACTCGCGAAGAATAGACACAAAACCTTGAGTGTCTTTAAATAATTCAAGGATTATTAAATATTTAAATTTTTTAATCATGAAAAAATCAATCTTAAAATTAGGTAAAGCTTTAGAAAAAGCCAATCAAAAACAAATTAATGGAGGTGCTGCCAATAGTTGTTATCAAGATGGTAGAAAATGTTGTCAAACTAGTCCAGGAGGACATACTATATGTGATGCTGGTAGATGTGACAGATTTGGATGTATTTGGTATTAAATTTAAAACTTTTAAGTTATGAAAAAATCAATCTTAAACTTAGGAAAAGTTTTAAATAAAACTACTCAAAAGAATACCTTTGGAGGAAGAGTTCCTAGATGCTGTTTAGACTGGGATCCAATTCAACGCCACTGCTACAAATGGCAGCCAAACTGTTTATAAGCTTTTTAATTAAAGCTATATTAATTACAAACAGCTAGAATCATAACTTCTAGCTGTTTGCTTATTAAAAAAATATAGTCTTGTTAAAAAGCATAATACTAGTAAAATTTCTTTTACAAAGAATAAACACAAAACCTTGAGTGTCTTTAAAGAATTTAACAACTAATCAATTTTAACTTATTATCATAAAAAATCAATTATAGGATTAGAGAAAGCGAAAAAGTCGAGGTAAATAAAACAGTAATTTTCTTGGTTCAGTTGTGTAACTAACTGTTTTTATGTGAGAAATTTTCTTTTTATTACTTCTAAAACCTCGTGTTTATGCTAATGAATCTTATAAAGCTCAAACTTGATTAAAGTTTTACGTATAAAAAGCTACCTTGATTTCAAGGTAGTTTTTTATTTTTATCTTGTATCTATCCATAAAAAACCACTAAATTAGCAAGCTTGCTAAAAATTAAATTTTAGCTATTTAATTTGTTATTTAATATAAAAGTAGAAGAATTATGAGTCCGAATGATGACAGAAAAATTAGAGAAAAACTACAACAAAAAACTTGGAATGAAATAAAAACCAACGATTCTTGGGCTATATTTAAAATTATGTCTGAGTTTGTTGATGGATATGAAAAACTAAGTAAAATTGGTCCTTGTGTATCTATTTTTGGTTCTGCCCGTACAAAAACAGACGATCCTTATTATAAATTAGCTGAAGAAGTTGCTTTTAAACTAACTCAAAGCGGATTTGGTGTTATTACAGGAGGAGGTCCTGGTATTATGGAAGCTGGTAATAAAGGAGCGCACCGAGGAAAAGGAACCTCTGTTGGTTTAAATATTGAACTTCCTTTTGAACAACATGACAATCCATGGATTGACCATGACAAAAACTTAAACTTCGATTACTTTTTTGTTCGTAAAGTTATGTTTGTTAAATACTCACAAGGTTTTGTTGTTATGCCTGGTGGATTTGGTACTATGGATGAACTTTTTGAAGCTATAACACTAATACAAACTAACAAAATTGGACGTTTCCCTATTGTACTTATGGGTAAAAAGTTTTGGGGAGGCCTACTTGATTGGATTAAGAACACATTATTAGAGGAAGGAAATATTAGTGAAAAAGATTTGAATTTATTTAGAGTTGTTGACACTGCTGATGAAGCAGTTGAACACTTTAATAAGTTTTATGCTAAATATCAGCTAAAACCAAATTTCTAAAAATTTTTATCTTTAAAGCTCGTTGTATTTACAACGAGCTTTTTTATTTTCACAAAGTTTATGAAACTTAATGTTTTCTGTAAAACTTTTAAACTCGCATTATATAATATTGAAACAGAAAATACTCCTTTTAGTATGTACTTCCATCTTGTATTGCTTTAAAATAGTAGCACAAGAAAACTCTGTTGAAATAAAAGCTAAATTAGATATAGGCAACGATGTTATTCATATTCTACAAAAAACAACTTTTTACAATCACTCTTCTTCTAATCTAGATTATATTTTTTTACATAACTGGGCAAATGGTTATAAAAACGATGATACTCCCTTAGCAAAACGGTTTATTGAAGATTACAAAAAAAACTTTTACTTTTCAAAAGAAAAAGATAGAGGTTACAGTAAAATAAAAAACTTAACTGTTAACTTTAAACAAGTTTCATTCAAAGAGAATAAAAATCAACAAGATATTATTAAAGTACTACTCAACAAACCTTTAAAACCAAAAGACAGCTTAATAATACGTACCTCATATTCTGTAAAAATTCCAAATGCAAAATATACAGGATATGGAAAAACAAAAACTGGATACCATTTACGTTTTTGGTATCTAACTCCTGCCGTATATGATAAAAAATGGCAACTGATGAGTAACTTAAATTTAGACGATCTATACGAGGAGCTCTCTAATTACTCTATTTCTATAGATATTCCTAAGAATTATCATATTGAAAGTAATTTGTATCAATATAAAACTGAACACAATAACTATACAAACTATTATTTAGTTGGCGCCCAAAAAAAGGATATTATACTCCATATTGACACTGTTAAAACTTTTAAATCTTTTAAGCTAAAGGATAAAGAAATTAAAACTGATGCCTACCTTAAAAAAATCACGAATGAAGAGACTACCAAAATTATAAATAAACAAATACAATTTATAGAAAACTTTATAGGTAAACACCCTCACCCTGAAATTTTTGTAGATTCTCGAACTATTAATAAAAATTCATTACATGAAATTTATGGGCTTCCAAGCTGGTTGAAACCTTTTCCTAAAAACTTTAGATGGGAAACTGGGTTCTTTAAAGCTCTTACTCAGAAATATTTCGACGATATTATTATTCAAAACCCAAGAAAAGATTATTGGCTTACTGATGGCTTGCAAACTTTTTTAATGATGGAGTATGTAAAAAAATACTATCCTGAAATTACTTTTCTAGGAAAATACTCTAAGTATTGGCCAATAAAAACATATAACATTGCTCAATTAAAGCAGAATGACAAATACCCTCTAGTATATCAGTTTAGCTCTCGAAAATTTTACGATCAATCTTTAATAACCTCTAGTGATTCTCTTTCTAATTTTAACAGAAAAGTTGTTAGTAAATACAAAGCAGGTTTAGGTATTAAGTATTTACACGATTTTGTAGGCGATAGTATTTTAAAAAAATCAGTAAAAGAATTTTATATTCAAAATCAATTAAAGCCCTCAAGTAGTAAATACTTTGCTCATATACTTCAAAAAAACACTTCAAAAGATTTGCAATGGTTCTTTGGAGATTATCTTACTACCGATAAAAAAATTGATTACAAAATAAAAAAGGTAGCTTATACCAAAAATAAAGACTCTCTAATTGTTACAATTAAAAATAAAAGAACGTTTAAAGCTCCTGTTGCACTATATGGCATCCAAAATAAAGATATAAAATTTAAAACTTGGATTACTAATATAGACTCTACCAAAACAGTTAAAATTAAAAGAGGCGACTTCAATAAACTAGCTTTAAACTATGAAAACAACTATCCTGAATTTAACTCTCTTAACAATTTTAGAAATGTAAATAATAGCTTTATAAGCAAGCCTCTCCAATTTCGTTTTTTTAAAGATTTTGAAAACCCCTATTATAATCAGTTATTTTATTATCCTGATATTAAGTATAATTTGTATGATGGTTTAATACTTGGAGTAAATATAAATAATAAATCACTGGTTAATCATAATTTTCAATTTAGTTTAACCCCAAACTATAGTCTAAAAAGTAGAAACTTTACAGGATCTTTTTCTGTAGCATATAATCATTTTTTAAGAGACTCTAAGATTTATAAAATACGATATGGAATTTCAGGAAGTAACTTTCATTACGCACCTGAATTAGGGTATAATACTTTAAGTCCATTTATTAATTTTCAATTTAGAAGAAATACACTCCGCGATATAGGTTCAAAATTCTTAATAGCTCGAATGGTTAGTATTAATAAAGAAGTTGCACCTAACAATACTCAGAGTGATCAAGACAAGTATAATATTTTTAACCTTCGCTATATCAACAACAAATTTGATGCTATACGCAGAATACAGTATGCTGCTAACCTTGAAATAAACTCTAATTTCAGTAAAATTTCAACCGATTTTCGTTATAGAAAATTCTTTACTGCTAATGAAAGTTTTGAAGTTCGATTTTTTGGCGGACTCTTCTTATCAAACAAAACAGAAGGAAATTACTTTAGCTTTGGATTAAATCGCGGAAATGATTACTTGTTTGAGCAAAATTTATTTGGTCGCTCAGAAAGTGAAGGTATCTTTAGTCAGCAGTTTGTCGTTGGTCAAGGAGGTTTTAAATCTAAATTTAAAGAACCATACTTTGCTAATCAGCTTATAACATCTATTAATACCAGTGTAAGCGTATGGAAGTGGGCAGAAATTTATAATGACGTTGCCATGTTAAAAAACAAAAATACCTCTCCAAAGTTTTTTTATGAAAACGGTATTCGATTAAACTTCCTTCCTGAAATATTTGAATTTTATCTTCCTATTTACACCAATGAAGGTTTTGAAATCAATAAAAGAGCCTATCCTTCAAAAATTAGATTCATCATTACAACAGATATTGATAGAATTTATAATTTTATTAGAAGAGGTGTATTATAAATATCTCAATAATTACTTTATTTTAGTTGTTTTTTTGAAGAATATTCAACGAAAATAGAAATTTTTAAATATCAACTAAAAAACCTATCTTTGTAACCATACCTAAATTAGATGATTATGACGCAAAATACCGAAATAGCTAATACTCAACAGCTTTCTTTTCAAGATTTTAAAAATGAAGTTTTAAAGGACTATAGAATTGCTCGTATTAGTCGAGAATGTAGTTTATTAGGAAGAAGAGAAGTTTTAACAGGTAAAGCTAAATTTGGAATTTTTGGAGATGGTAAAGAAGTACCACAGTTAGCTATGGCTAAAGCTTTTCAAAATGGAGATTTCAGATCAGGTTATTATCGTGACCAAACCTTTATGATGGCTATTGGAGAATTAACTCCACAACAATTTTTTGCAGGATTATACGCACATACTGATATTGATATTGAGCCTATGTCTGCCGGTCGTCAAATGGGAGGACATTTTGCAACACATTCTTTAGATGAAAACGGTAACTGGAAAAATTTAACCGCTCAAAAAAATTCATCATCAGATATCTCTCCTACTGCAGGACAAATGCCTCGTTTATTAGGATTAGCACAAGCATCTAAAATCTATAGAAATGTTAAAGGTTTAGAAAAGCATACTAACTTTTCAATCAACGGTAACGAAGTTGCTTGGGGTACTATTGGTAATGCTAGTACAAGTGAGGGATTGTTTTTTGAAACTATCAATGCTGCTGGTGTTTTACAAGTTCCAATGATAATGAATGTTTGGGATGATGAGTACGGAATTTCAGTTCATGCACGTCATCAAACTACTAAAGAAAGTATTTCAGAAATATTAAAAGGATTCCAGCGTGAAAATGAAAGTAATGGGTATGAAATTTTCGTAGTGAATGGTTGGGATTATGTTCAGTTAATTGACACTTACAACAAAGCTTCTAAAATTGCTAGAGAGCAACATATACCTGTATTAATTCATGTAAAAGAATTAACACAACCTCAAGGACACTCTACTTCAGGTTCTCACGAACGTTACAAATCGAAAGAACGTTTACAATGGGAACAAGAGTTTGATTGTATTGCTCAAATGCGTAAGTGGATTTTAGAATTTGAACTAGAAAATGAAGATGGAGAGACTTTAAAATTTATTGATTCTGAAGAAGATTTAATCAATATTGAAAAAGAAGCGAAAAAAGAAGTTAGTAAAGCTAAACGTGATGCTTGGAGCGCATATACAAACGAAATAAAAGCAGAAGTAGCCGAAGCTATTGCTTTGTTAGATACCATTGCACAAAAAAGTAACAACGGTTCTTTCATTTCAAAATACAAAAACGATTTAGCGGCAATTGCTGAACCTATCAGAAAAGATATTTTAGTAGCAGCACGTAAAACGTTACGTTACTTAAGAGATGAAGATTTCACTGAAAAAACTGCACTTCAAAACTTTATTAAAACTTCAATTGATAAAGCTGCTGTAAAATATTCAGCTCATTTATTAAGTGAAACTGAATTAGCTACTGAAAAAATTTCTGCCGAAGCTCCAACCTATGCTTCTGAAAAAAATATGGTAGATGCACGTATTATTATGCGTGATAACTTTGATGCTATTTTAGCAAAACACCCTGAAGTGTTAATTTTTGGGGAAGATGCTGGGTATATAGGTGATGTTAATCAAGGGTTAGAAGGTTTACAAGAAAAGTTTGGTGAGTTACGTGTTTCTGATACAGGTATTCGTGAAGCGACTATTTTAGGTCAAGGTATTGGTATGGCAATGCGTGGTTTGCGCCCAATTGCTGAGATTCAATATTTAGATTATTTACTGTATGCTTTACAAATTATGAGCGACGATTTAGCTACGTTGCGTTACCGTACTTTTGGAAAGCAAAAAGCTCCGTTAATTATCCGTACCCGTGGACATCGTTTAGAAGGAATTTGGCATTCAGGTTCACCAATGGGTGGAATAATAAACAATGTAAGAGGAATTCATGTATTAGTTCCTCGTAACATGACTAAAGCCGCTGGGTTCTATAACACTTTATTGGAAGGAGATGATCCTGCCTTAGTCGTAGAATGTTTAAACGGATACCGTTTAAAAGAAGAATTACCAACAAACTTAGGAGATTTTAAAACTCCAATTGGTGTTGTTGAAACTATCAAAGAAGGAAACGATATCACCATTGTTTCTTATGGTTCTACCCTACGAATTGTTGAAGAAGCTGCTAAAGATTTAGCACAAGTAGGTATAGATGTAGAAATTGTAGATGCTCAAAGTTTATTACCTTTTGATATTAATCACGATACAGTTAAATCAGTGGCTAAAACAAATCGTTTATTAGTTGTTGACGAAGATGTTCCTGGAGGAGCTTCAGCTTATTTATTACAAGAAATTGTTGAAAATCAAAATGGTTATAGACATTTAGATAGTAAACCACAAACATTAACAGCAAAAGCACATAGACCTGCTTATGGTACCGACGGAGATTACTTCTCTAAACCATCTGCAGAAGATATTTTTGAAAAAGTATACGAAATTATGAACGAAGCAAACCCTTCTAAATTCAAGAGTTTGTATTAATAATTAATTTTAAAATAATTAAAATAAAAAAAACGATTTTAGAATATTCTAAAATCGTTTTTTTATTCGCTTTTTTATATAATTATTCAGCTACTTTTTCTGCTACCGCCTCAGTAGCTGCTTCTGCTTCCTGCGTATCTAAAGGCTGATTTTTTGACTCGTAATCTTCTATTTTATTCTCTATAACTGGGATAAACTTAGAAGAAGATAGATCTGAATTATTTATAACATCTTTCAATGCCTTTATTCTTTCTGTCATTGTTGGTTGAGTATTTGCTATTCCTGCAAATTTAGCTGTTGCTATATCAACTTGATCATTTGTAATATTAGAAGTTTTTACCCAACCTTCTTCTATATACTTCCCTTCAGATCTTTTTCCTTTAACTTTAATCCAATCGCCTTGAGTTTCAGTCACAGCAATAATATCCATAACGCTGTACTTTTTTTCTGTTTTAGTAAGTAAATCTGGCCTTTTGTAAACTACTGCCTCTTCTAACATAGCTCCCACTTTACCATTAACAGCTAAAAAGGTAGATCTAGTCCATCCTTCTTTTCCGTCAATCAACTTTACTTTGTAATACTCTTTCTTAGAAACAGAATCTATAGTTTCTTCTCCTGTTAAGGTTACTTTTTCTCCTAAACTAATAGAAGTTATCCATTTACCTTTTGTAGAAGCACTTTCTCTAATAGATAATTTATCTAATAAACAAATTGCTGAAGTAGACTTTTCTTCTTTTTCATTAATAGATTTTTCAGTTGTTGAAGTACCTTCTTTGTTTTCTGAGTTTTTGTCGTCTTTACAACTTACACAAATAGTAGACACTAATGCAATAGCAATTAATATTTTTTTCATTATTATAAATTTTTTACGCAAATATATCATTTATTAATTAAATAATTTAACATGCTTTATTTACATTATTTGTTTAAAATAAAATTCCCAACATTACAGCTTAAACATTTTTTTTTTTGGCAATAATTATTTTTCAACTCTAATAAAGCCTGAGATTCAAAAGCATTTTTTGCTTTAATTTTTAACTCATCAAACTTATTTATAATTGAATTTTTTTCTGGGTGTATTTGTTGTATCAATTTTAACAAACTTTCTTCATTAACCTCTCCTCTAGCTTGTTCATAAACAAACTTTAAAGGAATAATTGTATTAATAATCAACAAGTCAATAAATGATTTTGTAAGTATTTTAACTGATTTTTTTGACTCAGAACCAAACGTATAATGAGTTTTCCAAAACTCATTTACTTCAACTGTAAATAAATTATAAAAAACCTCTATTTTATTTACATCCATTAACCTTGAAAATAAGCTTTCATATTTATTATATAAAGCCACTAATTGCGCTATTCTAATCGTAGGAAAGTTATTGGGGCGCATTCTAAAAAATTGAAAACGGTGTTTTATTAATGATTGTAGCCTGTATTTGTGCTTTATATAAACATACTCATTTTTAAGTTGCTTATAATAACTCTCTTCTATTTCATCAGCTAAAAAACCTGCCTGTCCAAACAATAAAGCAGATAGCTGCTCTTCGTTAAATCGAACTTTACGTAACACAGAAAAATCAAACGATTGTGCTAGTTCTAGGAAAGCTGTTCCATTAACTTTCAATCCGAAATTCTTAGCTAATAACTGAAACAACACCGCTTCATAATCATTATTTGATTTTTGTAGCAGCTCTTTTATTACCACCGATTTATTCTCTAATCGTTCAAAATACAAACGTTCTAACCAGTTATTTAATAAAAAAGAATTGATTTCTCCTATCTGCTTTTCACAAGGAATCCATCGTCGTTCTTTTGAAAACAATTTTCTATAATTTACCAATACATCTTCTTGAACAATTTTTTGTAATTCAACCGTTGGTAATGGATGATTATTTTTCATAAACACATCAGAATCATGTTCCCACACAACATGTAAAATAACCGCATCATAATTCACATCTTTTTCATGATGATGCGCATACCAATCTGATGACTTTATATGAATTTCAACATTTCCAACCCATAGCTGCCCATCAATCTTCAATTTTGTATTCAAAAAATCAGGTCCTGAATTCGTATTATGACTCCCTGTGTTTAATACTTCAACGATTTCTCCTTTTACTGATATTAAATTTGCTTTGCTAAATAGTTTATACTGCCAAATAAAGTGCAAGAACTCTTCTTTCATACATTTTTTTATTTTCAATGTACAAAATATTTTTATGATACTATCAATATTAATTATTCGAAGTATTTTTAGACTACTTTTTATTCTTCTATTTTTGTCAAAATAAATTACTATAGGTAAACTTACAGGATAACAATGTAAGGGCACGTTTTTAATTTAGAGATAAACCTTGAAGTATTTTAACTCTCAATTATCGAGTAAAAATTAAACCACATGAATAGTATAGAAAATTTACAATGGCGTTACGCTGTTAAAAAATTTGACGAGCATAAATTTCTTTCCGAAGAACAAATTAATCTTTTAAAAGAAGCATTTAATTTAACTGCTACTTCTTATGGATTACAACCTGTAAAAATGGTTGTGGTTAAAAACAAAGATTTACAACAACAATTGGTGGCACATTCTTGGAATCAACACCAAGTTGCACAGGCTTCTCATTTATTGGTATTGTGTACCCCAAAAGAACTTACTACTAAAGATGTTGAGAGCTATTTTAAATTAGTAAAAGACATAAGAAACACACCCGATGAAATTTTAAATCCTTTCAAAGAGTTTTTAACTAACGATATAGAGAATAAATCTCCTGAAGTATTGTTCCATTGGATGAAAAACCAAGCATATATTGCTTTAGGAAACTTAATGACTGTTGCTGCAAATGAAAAAATTGACAGCTGCCCTATGGAAGGTTTTGTTCCTGAAAAATATGATGAAATTTTAGAATTAGATAAATACAACTTACAATCAGTTTTAGTATTACCTGTTGGTTTTAGAGCAGAAGATGACTACATGAAAGACTTAAAAAAAGTTCGTAGAAAAACAGAAAATGTCGTTATTGAGCTTTCTTAGACAACACTAATTATGAATTACGATTGATAATTTTAGTACATTCGTAATTCATAATTTAACTATATGCAACCGTTACATATACTACTCCTTATTTTAGCCTATTTTGGTGTATTAATTCTTATCTCATACATCACAGGTAAATCGGCAAACAATCAAACATTTTTTAAAGCAAACAACTCATCTCCTTGGTATTTAGTTGCCTTTGGTATGATTGGAGCATCATTATCTGGAGTTACTTTTATTTCGGTTCCTGGTTGGGTTGAAGGTGACAAAATGAGTTATATGCAAATGGTACTAGGGTACGTATTAGGTTATGCCGTTATTGGATTGGTACTACTTCCACTCTATTACCGATTAAATTTAACTTCAATTTACACCTATTTAGAAGGACGTTTTGGTAGATATTCGTACAAAACTGGGGCTTCTTTTTTCTTACTTTCAAGAACTATTGGTGCTGCCTTTCGCTTGTTTTTGGTGGCAAATGTATTACAGTTAATTTTGTTTGATGCTTATGGAATTCCGTTTTGGGTAACAGTAACAATTACCATTTTACTTATATGGCTATATACTTTTAAAGGAGGCATAAAAACTATTGTATGGACAGACACTTTACAAACGTTGTTTATGCTAATTGCTGTTGGAGTTTGTATTGTAATGATAAAAGATGAAATGCAAATTGATAATTTGTTTTCGTATGTAACAGACAATAGCTTATCTAAAACTTTCTTTTTTGACGATGTAAAGGCTGGTAACTATTTTTGGAAACAATTCTTTTCAGGAGCTTTTATTTCAATTGTGATGACAGGTTTAGATCAAGACATGATGCAAAAAAACTTGACTTGCCGCAATTTAAAAGATGCTCAAAAAAACATGTTTTGGTTTACTATAGTACTCGTTATTGTTAACTTCTTTTTCTTAGCTTTAGGAATCCTGTTAACTGATTACGCTACAGTAAATGAACTAAACGCTCATAAAGACAACTTATTTCCTACCATAGCTATGAGTGGTGATTTAGGTATAGCTACTTCCCTATTCTTCCTTCTCGGTTTAATAGCAGCAGCATACTCAAGTGCTGATAGTGCTTTAACTTCATTAACTACTTCTTTTAGTATTGATATTCTTGAAATTGACAAAAAAGATAATGAGCAAGAAAGAGAAAAAACACGAAAGAAAATTCATGTGCTGTTTTCATTTATTTTAGTGGCTACTATCTTAATTTTTAAATATTTTATTGCTGATGAGAGTGTAATTGCTAAAATATTCCAATTTGCTGGTTATACTTACGGGCCGTTACTAGGTTTATATGCTTTCGGACTGTTTACTAAATTAAACATAAAAGACAAGTTAGTTCCTATCATTTGTTTAATGGCTCCTATTATAACTTATATTATTAGCTTTTACAGCAAGGAAAAGTTTGGGTTTGATTTTGGTTTTTTTGTATTGATATTAAACGGATTCTTAACTTTTTTAGGATTACTTTTGATAAGTAATAATAAACAAAGTAAATCAGCAATTCTGCCTATAATTATGTCTCTTCTTGGTTTTCTAAGAGCTATATTGAATGGATTTGAAGACTGGAGAGCTATATTATTCCTAATTTTAGGTTTTACTTGGCTCAGTATTATTATCTCTAGATTAAAAAGCAAGCATAATGCCTAAAAAAGGAAAAGCTAAAAATACTGTAAACAAAGCGAAACATACACGCTTAATGAAGCAGAAAGAAAACAAACTTCGTTTGGAAAAACAACGTACCAAAGAACGTTTAAAAGCCATTATTAAAAAAGTTAACGAACAAAAAGAAAATGACAGCTCAACAAATAATTAAAAAGTTTGACTTAACGGAACATCCTGAAGGTGGTTTTTATAAAGAAACATACAGAAGCAACGGAATTATTAAAAACAAACACTTAAATTCTAACTTTGTAGGTGATAGAAATTACAGTACTTGTATTTATTTTTTATTAACTTCTGAAAAATTTTCTGCCTTTCATAAAATCAATCAAGATGAAATTTGGCATTTTTATAAAGGAAGTACCTTAAAACTACATATGATTTCTCCCAAAGGAAACTATTCTTTTGTATTGATTGGAAATAATATAGAAAATGATGAGCAACCACAATTTGTAGTTCCGGCTGGTTACTGGTTTGCTGCTGAAGTTAGTAAAGAAAACTCATATGCTTTTACTGGTTGCACTGTTGCTCCTGGATTTGACTTCAACGATTTTGTTTTACCTAAAAGAGAAGAGTTAATACAACTATTCCCACAACATAAAGAAATCATAACTAAACTAACACATTTTTAAATAATTCTTCCTCACTACCTATATACAAATCTACTATATAGTGTATAAGAAGTAAGATTCTTTTACATTTCCTTTTCATCTATTAATTGATTAAATTTGTTACTTAGTATTACCTATCTACAGATACTAAAAAAACTTCAATTATAAAAGTAACGAAATACTTAGCCGTTATTTTACTTAAAAAAAATGAAAAATAATACATACAAAAAGCTATCTATTTGGTATAAAAAATTCCAAATTAGCAAAACACCTCAAATGAATTTAGTTTGGGGATTCTTCTTATATACCTTTATCGGTTTTATTTTACTATCAATTCCTCTGTTTCATAAAGCAGATGTATCTTTTTTAGACAATCTATTTATCTCAACATCAGCAATATCAACTACAGGGCTAGTTACTATCAGTATTTTTGATTCCTATAATTTCTTCGGACAGTTTATTATAATGATGCTCATACAAATTGGTGGAATTGGCTACATGACACTAACAACCTACTACTTGTTATTTATCACAAAAAAAATAACGCATTGGCATAGTAAATTATTAGGAACAGAATTTACGTTACCTAATAGTATTAAAATAAAAGATTTTATTAAAAGTGTTATTGTCTTTACTTTAATTATGGAAACTATTGGAGTTATACTGTTTTATATTGCTTTTACCAATTCTGGTATGCAAAACTTAAAAGCCATTTGGTTTGCTATTTTCCATAGCGTTTCATCTTTTTGCACTGCGGGTTTTGGTTTATTCAACAATGGCTTTGAAGAATACCACGATAACGTTTTTATAAATACAACAATCTCTATTTTAGCTATAGCAGGTTCTTTAGGTTTTATTGTTGTTACCGATTTATGGTATCGTCTTTCTGGAAAGACTAAAGAAATATCCTTCACAACAAAAATTATTGTCTACGGATTTATATTCTTATTACTTTCAGGAACATTACTTACGTACCTATCAGAACCTTCTTTAAACCTAAACTCCAACCATTCGTTAATGACTTCTTTTTTTCAAACAATGTCTGCAATGACAACAGTTGGTTTTAATACTGTACCTATTGGTGGTTTTTCTTTACCAATATTATTACTACTTACTTTTTTAATGTACATAGGTGCATCACCATCTGGAACAGCTGGAGGAATGAAAATCACAACTTTAACAGCAATGATTTCTATATTAAAAAGTAGATTATTAGGACAAAAAAAGATTACGTTTTTAAACAGGATTATACCTTTTGATAGAATTTACATAGCAACCTCTACTTTTATGTTATATACCAGTTTAATTTTTTTATTCTCTTTTTTACTTTCATATAGTGAAAGCTTCTCTTTTGACAAAATATTGTTTGAAGTTGCTTCTGCTCTTGGCACCGTTGGATTAAGTACTGGAATTACTGGGGACTTATCAAACCTAGGCAAATTCCTCATAATTATTCTAATGTTCATAGGAAGAGTTGGTGTTTTAACTTTTGGTTTTGCTTTATTACAACAGAAACAAAACGAATTAGAAAAAATAAAATCTGACGATTTAGCCGTATAGTTTTTTAACCGATAGCGAAACACTAATCGCTATCGGTTTATAATTTTACATAAACGCTATCTGTAAGCCCATCAATACAAATATTACACCTGAAATTTTATTTAACCTTACCCCTATTTTTTCATTCTCTTTAATCTTAGTTGAAAATATCCCAGCAAACGATGTTAAAACCAAGTACCAAATGGTAGTCATTACCGCATAAATTACTCCCATTATTATAAAAGGAACTGGATTTTCTATCTCTGTTGGGCTTATAAACTGCGGAAAGAACGCTATAAAGAATAATGCAACTTTCGGATTTAATATATTTGTTACAAACCCTGATGTAAAACTGCTTTTTGCTGAATTTTTCTTTTGTTCTTCGTTTGTATTAGCAATCAGCCCTTTTTTTGACATCACTTTTGTTACACCTAAATAAATTAAATAAGCTGCTCCTAAATATTTAATCAATGCAAAGAATATTGCTGATTTAGCTACCATAATCGACAAACCTAATGCTCCAAACAAAGTATGTAATAGAGCCCCAGTGTTTAAACCAAAACTAGTATATACACCAGATCTTCTTCCTTGGCTAATTGACTTATTAATTAAAAAGACGGTTTCTATTCCTGGTGTCAAAACAAAAAGAATAGTTGCTACTAAAAATGCTATAAAATTCTCAATTCCCATTTCGTTACTTCTTTAAAAATGATTACAAAGTTTTTTATGCAAAGCAACAGCAGTTCTCTTTATTAAAAAATACTTATTTTTGACTGATTAATGCAAAAAACGCATTAAAATGACTATTCAACAGATTCGATATTTTTTAATTCTAGCAGAAGAATTACATTTTTGGAAAACAGCAGAAAAAGTTTACACCTCTCAATCGTCATTAAGTAGGCAAATTCAATCTTTAGAAGAAGAATTAGGTATTACTTTATTTGAGCGAGATAAAAGAAATGTAAAACTTACTGAAGCTGGTGTATTCCTTAAAAAAAAATGGGATGTTCTATTAGACGAGTTCGATCGTACACATCAACATGCTAAAAAAATTGATGAAGGTTCTTCTGGACTTGTTAGTATTGCCTACCCTGGCTCTATCTCTTACAACTATTTACCTGAATTACTCAAAATATTTTCAGAAGAGAAACCAGATTTAAAAGTAGAACTTATGGAGCCTACTGATATTACACTTGAAAAATTACTTTCTAGTTATCAAATAGATTTTGCTTTTAGCAGAAATGAAGTTCTAAATGCTTCTATTTTATCTGAAAGATTGTATGCTGAACCCGTTTGCCTTGTGGTTCCAAAAGATCATTGGATAACAGAAGATTCTTTTGTTGATTTAAGAGACGTAAAAGACGAAAAATTTATCCTTTCTGGTTTACATCATACTACTTATTTTTCCTCATTACTACGCAATATTTTTAACACTTATGGTTTTGAACCTCAAACTCATATTGAATCTGATTTTGGGAGTATGATATTAAACTTAATTGGTAGAGGTTTAGGAATATCTATTTTACCTTACTCATATCAGTTTTCTTTAAATACGAACATACGGTTTATTACACTACCCGAAAGCACAGAATTATATATCAATTGGCGCAAGAACGACCATAGAAAAGTAATTAAAAGTGTTATTGAATATTCTGTAAAATTAGGCAAAAACTACAACCGAAAGTTTGTATAAAACAAAAACCTGAACATTAGAAAATGTTCAGGTTTTTGTTTATTTGTATACGTACAAGTAACTATTTATCAATCGAACCTAAAACACGTTTCATAAAATTATTTAACGCTTCTTTTTTAGGTGTTCCATCTTTAATCATTTTATTAACTTCAATTGCTCCGTACATATTAGAGATTAACTCTCCTATAACGTCTAGCTCTTCATCTTTTAACGATGGAACCTCTGTTAAAGCTTCAAGCGTCTCAATAGTTTCTAGTACATAATCTTGGTCATTTTCTTCAATAAATGAAGTTAAATGTTTAATTACTGGTAATTTCATAACTAAGCTACTTCATTTACTAAATCCTTCAATACATCAAACTTATTGGTTTGAGTTTGATTTACTAATTTTCCATCAATATAAGTAGCAAAAGTAGGCAAGTTACTCACATCAGCAAGTTTTCTACTCTCTGGAAATTTTTCGGCATCAGCTATTACAAAAACCATATCTTCATTCTCAGAAGACAACTTTTTAAATTTAGGTTTCATAATACGGCAGTTACCACACCATGAAGCTGAAAACTGAACTACAACTTTTTTATTACCTGCAACAACTTCAGATAAATTGTCTTGACTTAATTCTTGTACCATTTCTTTAATTATTATCCATTTCGAAAGGAGCTCGTGCTCGACCCCTTCACTTATCTCACACGAACTTGTTTCCTTTCTTTAATTATGTCTAATTAGTTTGCTGCTAAATATTCTGCTGTTGCTTTTGCATTAGCTTGCATCGCTTCTTTACCTTCTTCCCAGTTTGCAGGACATACCTCACCTTTTTCTTGTACGTGAGTATAAGCATCTACTAAACGTAAATATTCATTTACATTACGACCAACTGGCATATGGTTTATTCCTTCATGAAAAACAGTTCCTTCTTCATCTATTAAATATGTAGCTCTATAAGTTACATTATCTCCTTCAACCTGTACAGTTCCTGTAGCTTCATCATAAACCTCGTTAGAGATGTCTAAGATACCTAAAATAGATGATAAATTACGATTACTATCAGCTAATAATGGGTAAGTAACACCTTCAATACCTCCATTATCCTTAGATTGGTTTAACCAAGCAAAGTGTACTTCAGGAGTATCACAAGAAGCTCCAATTACAATGGTATTTCTTTTTTCAAATTCTGGTAATGCAGCTTGAAAAGCATGTAACTCAGTTGGACAAACGAAAGTAAAGTCTTTCGGATACCAAAACAACAACACTTTTTTCTTGTTTTTAACTGCTTCTTCTAATACATTTAACTTAAACGTGTCACCCATTTCGTTCATTGCATCTACGTTTAAACTTGGAAATTTTTTTCCTACTGCTGTAGCCATTTTATAGTTTTTTATTGATTAATATTTTTTTACAGGCACAAATGTATTTTGTTTCTTCTCATTTAAAGTGTGAATCTAAAAATATTTTTTTATTTCACTATAACTATAACCAATAGTTAACATATTTTTAAATCACTAAAAAAAATATACCTTTATATTCCAACACATTATAAAACACAAAAACAAAAACTATAGTTATTTATTATTTTAAAATAAAAAATATAGATAAAAATTATTCATTGTTTTATAGTAGCTTTGCCCTATTCTAACCTATTAAATTATAATAAAATGAAAAACACAAACTCACATTCTTCGAAAGGTAAATGCCCTTTTTCACAAGGTGCAAACACAGAAATACATGATAACATCATGGAGTGGTGGCCAAAATCATTAAACTTAGATATACTACATCAACACGATACCAAAACCAATCCTTTAGACAGTAATTTTAATTATGCTGAAGAATTTAAAAAATTAGATTTAGAAGCAGTTAAAAATGACCTTAAAGACTTAATGACCGATAGTCAAGATTGGTGGCCTGCCGACTGGGGACATTATGGTGGTTTAATGATTCGTATGGCGTGGCATGCTGCTGGTACCTATAGAGTTGCTGATGGTAGAGGTGGTAGTAATACAGGCAATCAACGCTTCGCTCCATTAAATAGTTGGCCTGATAATGGTAATTTAGATAAAGCAAGACGATTGTTATGGCCTATCAAGAAAAAATACGGAAACAAACTATCTTGGGCAGATCTTATAATTTTAGCTGGTAATATGGCTTATGAATCAATGGGCTTCAAAACTTTTGGTTTTGCCGGCGGACGTGAAGATATTTGGCATCCTGAAAAAGATATTTATTGGGGATCTGAAAAAGAATGGTTAGCGCCAACAGGGAGTAAAGGTTCTCGATATTCTGGAGACAGAGACTTAGAAAACCCATTAGCTGCTGTAATGATGGGATTAATTTATGTAAACCCTGAAGGGGTTGACGGAAAACCCGATCCTTTAAAAACCGCAAAAGACGTAAGAGAAACCTTTAAGCGCATGGCAATGAATGATGAAGAAACCGTTGCTTTAACTGCTGGTGGACACACTGTAGGAAAAGCACACGGTAATGGTGACGCTGGAGCCTTAGGTGAAAGCCCTGAAGGTGCAGAAGTTCAAGATCAAGGCTTTGGCTGGATGAACCCTAAAGGGAATGGAAATGCTGCAGATACTGTTACTAGTGGTTTGGAAGGAGCTTGGACAACTACCCCCGATAGATGGAACCATACGTACTTTCATTTGTTGTTAAATCATGATTGGGAATTAACAAAGAGTCCTGCTGGTGCTTGGCAATGGGAACCTGTTAATATTGATGAGGCAGATAAACCTGTAGATGCTCACAATCCGAACATTAAAAGAAACCCAATAATGACTGATGCGGATATGGCAATGAAAATGGACCCTGAATACAGAAAAATATCTGAAAAATTCTATAAAGATCCAGCCTATTTTGCTGACACCTTTGCACGTGCTTGGTTTAAACTAACACATCGTGATTTGGGCCCTAATACACGTTATTTAGGGGTTGATGCTCCAACAGAAACACTTATATGGCAAGATCCTGTTCCTACTGTAGACTATACTTTAAACGATACTGAAGTTGAAGAACTAAAAGAAAAACTATTAAACAGTGGACTTACTCGTACTGAACTTATCAATACTGCTTGGGATAGTGCTAGAACTTATAGAGGATCAGACTTTAGAGGTGGTGCTAATGGAGCACGCATTCGTTTAGCTCCTCAGAAAGACTGGGAAGGAAATGAACCTACAAGACTAAAAAGAGTATTAGATAAGCTTGCTGAAATTCAAGCTAGTTTAAGTAAAAAAGTTAGTATTGCTGATTTGATTGTTTTAGGAGGTAGTGCTGCTATTGAAAAAGCTGCTAAAGATGGTGGTGTTGACATTAAAGTTCCTTTTACCCCTGGAAGAGGTGATGCAACTGCTGAAATGACAGATACTGAATCTTTTGATGTTTTAGAGCCTCTACATGACGGATACAGAAATTGGCAAAAGAAAGATTATGTAGTAAAACCTGAAGAATTGTTATTAGACAGAACACAACTTATGGGGTTAACCGCTCCTGAAATGACTGTTCTAGTTGGGGGAATGCGTGTGCTAGGAACTAACTACGGAGGAACTAAACATGGTGTATTTACAGAAAATGAAGGTGTATTAAGTAACGACTTCTTTGTTAATCTTACCGACATGAAATACTCATGGAAGCCTTCAGGGGAAAACTTATACAATATTGTTGATCGTAAGACAGGAAACACTAAGTGGACAGCTACACGAGTGGATTTGATATTTGGTTCTAACTCTATTCTTCGTTCGTATGCAGAAGTATACGCACAAGACGACAACAAGAAAAAGTTTGTGAAAGATTTTGTAACTGCCTGGACTAAAGTAATGAATGCAGACAGGTTTGATGTAGTATAAATCACAACTAAATAATAATATTTTAAGCTAGATTTTTTTTAATTAAAGAATCTAGCTTATTTTTTTACACTCTAATCACCACTCCCTCTTTCTTCCTCATAAGTCATTAATAGCAATTGAGTTAACATTTAAATTTATTGAGCTAAAGAAACATCAGCTATCAAAGTATTTTTGTTACAGAAATCATTTAATAATTAAAAAACAAATATATTATGAGCAACGATAAAAGTATTTTAGGCTTATTAGCAGGAGTAGCTGTAGGAGCAGGATTAGGTATATTATTCGCCCCTGACAAAGGGAGTAATACACGAAAAAAAATAGCAGACGGAGCAGCCTCTGCAAGAGATACCATTACTTCAGAAGCAACACACCTTAAAGAAGAAGTTAAGCATAAAGCTGAAAGCTTAAAAAATAATGTGGCTGAATCTCTTAGCAGCAAAACAAACTCATTAGAAGAAAAATTAGAAACTATTGTAACTGATGCTAGCTATAAAGCTGAAGATGTTATAACCCAATTAGAACAAAAACTAAAAGTATTAAAGGCTAAAAACAAAAAATTACAAACTAAATAATGTCGATATTCAAATCAATACATACCAACTCTGAAAAAGCAATTGAAAAAGGCGAAAGCTTTATAAAGAACTCTGAAGAATACTTTAAATTAAAAATATTTTATATACTAACCTCTTCTTTAAGCATGATTTTCAATTTTGCTATTATAGGTATATTCCTACTTATTGCTTTTGTTTTTTTGGCTGTAACAATATCGGCAACCATAGGTAATTATTTAAACAATGTTGTTTTAGGATACTTGTTAGTAGCTTTACTTTTTATAATTTTCGCTTTAATAGCATATAGTATGAGAACAAATGTAGAGAATTTTGTAATTAAAAATTTATCTAAAAAGTATTTTGACGATGAAGAAAACCTATAATAATAGTAAAGAAATAACTAAAGAACTAAAATTACTGAAGCTTAAAAGAGATATTTCTTTAGAAGAAATTAAACTTGTAAAAGAACAATTTAAAGAAGATTTATCTGTCGGGAATTGGTTTCAAACTATATTTGAAGCAGTTGGTAAGTTTGGAGTATATACTTTAGCTAGGAAATTTTTAAAATAACCTTTTTTCAACTCAATCTTGAATAGCTACAAAGCTTTAATCTAGGTGTAAGACATATAACTTCTTTCCTCTTATAATTAAAAAACCATCTTCTTCAGATGGTTTTTTAATTATAAGCTTTACTCATTATGTACTCAATATTGTTATCATATTTATTTTCTTTTTTTGTGCTTTTTTAAAAGCTTCATACCCCCTTAATTCTGTTAGCTTTTATGAACTTTTACAAAACAACAAAGATGAAATTGTATTAGCTTCTTTCTAATACAATTCCACCTTTATTTATATAACAATTATGTAAACTACTTACTATAACTTACAGTTTACCATCCAACGTATATTAAATTTATCGGTACAAGCCCCATACAGTGCGTTCCATTCCGTTTCCAATAGTTCAGTATGAACTATACCTCCGTTAGACAACTCATTAAATACAACAGTAGCTTTTTCCTCATCATCTAAATCAACACTCATTTGAATATTATTACCACTATTTAGCGGAGTATCTGGAGAAACATCATACGCCATAATGTGAATCCCCTTCCCTTTCAATTCTGCATGTTGTATTTTATGCCTGTAATCCTCTGGAATATCTCTCTTTGAGTCTTTGTACGTTTGTTTGTTTACAATTTTTGCATTAAATAAGTCTGCATAAAAATTTAATGCGTTTTGACATTCTCCTCTGAATGCTAAGTATGCTTGTATGTTCATAATTTTTATTGTTTTGTATAAAAATAAAAACAAGCATCTATATAAATTAACTCTATTGCTGTGATTATTAACTCAAAAATTTAAAACGTTATTAATTATTTACTAGCAAATAATTTTACATCATTTTTAGAAACTTCTTTTTCTCCTAAAATAAGTAAACGTTCAACTACATTTCGTAATTCTCTAATATTTCCTGTCCAATCATACTCTTGTAACAATTTAATAGCATCTTCCGAGAAACCTTTCTTAGGCATCCCTTGTTCTTCAGAAATTTTCTTTGCAAAGAAATCTACTAATAACGGTATATCTTCTCTTCTATCGTTTAATGCAGGAACTTTAATTAAAATCACTGCTAAACGATGATATAAATCTTCGCGGAAACGTCCTTCTTCTATTTCCTTCTTTAAATCTTTATTTGTTGCAGCAACTACACGCACATTTACTTTTATATCTTTATCCGAACCTACTCGTTGAATACGATTTTCTTGTAATGCTCGTAATACTTTCGCTTGTGCCGACAAACTCATATCTCCAATTTCATCTAAGAAAATGGTTCCTCCATTAGCTGCTTCAAACTTTCCTGCTCTATCTTTGTTAGCTCCTGTAAAACTCCCTTTTACATGCCCAAACAATTCACTTTCTATTAACTCAGAAGGTATAGCTGCACAGTTTACTTCAATCATAGAACCTTTAGAACGGTCAGATTTTTCGTGTAACCAATGCGCTACTAACTCTTTTCCTGTTCCATTAGGTCCGGTAATTAAAACTCTTGCCTCTGTTGCAGACACTTTTTCAATAATATCTTTAATATGAGTAATAGCATCGCTCTCTCCAATCATTTCATAATTCTTACTCACCTTCTTCTTTAAACGCTTATTTTCTACTACCAACTCCTTTTTATCTAGAGCATTTCTTACAGTATTCAATAATCGATTTAAATCTGGCGGTTTAGAAATATAATCAAAGGCTCCTAAGCGCATGGTGTTTACTGCAGTATCTAAATCACCATGACCAGAAATCATTACCATTGGTATTTCAGGTTTTAACTTTCTAGCTTTTTCCAACACCTCAACACCATCCATTTTTGGCATTTTAATATCACACAAAACCAAATCGTAATCTGTTTTCTTTATCATTTCAATTCCTTGCAAACCGTCTTCAGCTTCTTCTACTTCATAGGAATCGTTTTCTTCAGAAATAATTTTTTTTAATACTCTGCGAATTGCAGCTTCATCTTCTATTATTAATATTTTACTCATATTTTTTTTAGTCTTTTAGATATTAAAAAGGCTAGTTTAATAAATTCTTGAAATCAGAAATCATTTTTTGGAGCTCACCTACTTCGTTTTCTGAACCTATTAACGTTACTTTATTAACACATTCTTTACAACAAGAAAGAACCATTGGTGGTTACAACTCAAAAAGCAAGCCAAACATTTTTCAGCTTAATTATTTAGTTCTTCTTTAGAGTTTCCTTCCTCTTTACCTTCAATTTCTTTCTGATTGTTTTGGAGTACCTCTTTTTTTGGAGGTTCAAAATGCAACCCTTTGGCATCTACAATATGTATATCTCTTTGAGGGAACGGAATACTTATATTATGCTCTCTAAACAGCTCGTCTATTTTAAACCGTATATCACTTTTTGGTATCGCTGCCTGAAAACTATCATTTAACGTAAAAATTAATTTAAAATTTAACGAACTATCTCCGAAATTTTCAAAAAGTACTAAAGGAGCTGGATGCTGGTATACTTTTGGATGTTCACTGGCCGCTTGCAACAATAATTTTTTCACTAAAGCTACATCACTACCATAGGCCACACCCACTGTTACACTTTCTCTAGTTGTAGTACCATTTTGCGTCCAGTTATATAGGCTGTTAGATAAATACTTGTGATTAGGAATAACCAATACTTTATTATCGATTGTTACGGCTCTAGTGGTTCTCAGTTTTATCTCTTCCACCCTACCAACTTTTCCATCTAGTTCAATAATATCTCCCACATGAACACTTTTATCAAGAATAATAAAAACTCCAGAGATTATATCTTGAAAAAAGGTTTGTAACGCCAAACCAATACCTATTAACAAAGCAGAAGACGCTACTAAAATCGCACTTAAATCGACTCCTGCTGAACTTAAACCTATTGAAAAAACAATTACATATACTAACCAACTAGTAAATGAGAAAATAGTATCAAATTTATTTTTGTCTTCCTGTTCTAGTTTACTTTTTGCTAGTACTTTTAAATATTTCAACAAAAGCTTCACTAAAAGTAAACCTACTATTAAAAACAAAATTGTTTTTACTGTAAACTCGATATCTTTTCCTCCTATTGGTATTCTATAGTTTAGAAAATCCGTTATTTCTTTTATTATTTCTTTCATCCTAGTTTATGTTATAATCGTTACACACAATTTATAATCAACACTTTTAAACAATATTAAGTAATTTCATAAAAGTGTTAATTACCCATTATAACGAATCCATTTCCACAAATCTTTGTAGGTTGGTTTTTTACCGTACATTAAAATACCTACACGATAAATTTTAGCGGCAATCCATACAATTACCATAAAAGTAAGAATTAATAGCAACATAGAAATGGCTATTTCCCACCAAGCAACTCCAAACGGGATTCTCATTAACATCACTATTGGAGATGTAAAAGGTATATAAGAAAATATTACTGAAACCGGACCATGAGGATCGTTAATAACCGTTGCAAAACCTACATAAACTGCCAAAATTAACGGTAGCATAATAGGCATCATAAATTGTTGTGTATCCGTTTCATTATCTACCGCTGCACCTACTGCTGCAAACAACGAGCTATATAACATATACCCTCCTAAGAAGTAGAAAATGAATAAGAAGAACATTTTTACTAAAGGCAATCTGAAAATTTCTTGCACAATCATTTCTCCTTTATTGGCTGCTGTTTGTTGAATAGCTTCCATTTGTTCTGGTGATACTTTTGCTGACTGCATTTCCATCATATCAACTCCAAAGAAAGAAGATGCTACTAGGCTAAACACTAAAAACAAAATTCCCCAAATAAAGAACTGTAACAATCCAGCTGATGCATTTCCAATAATCTTTCCTAACATTAATTGAAAAGGTTTTACAGAAGAAACGATTACCTCAATAATTCTACTTGTTTTTTCTTCAATAACAC
The DNA here is from genome assembly GCF_003867075.1 of Tenacibaculum mesophilum. NCBI lineage: Bacteria > Pseudomonadati > Bacteroidota > Flavobacteriia > Flavobacteriales > Flavobacteriaceae > Tenacibaculum > Tenacibaculum mesophilum. The sequence continues at coordinate 1,592,815 of NZ_CP032544.1, forward strand.
TACGCATTACCGATGTTCCATAAATCATTACAAACATCATCAATAAATATCCTGCGATAGCTCCTACACCAATCTTTAATCCGTTGATTAATTTTGATGATTTTTCCCCAGAGAAATTCAACATTTTAATTTCTGATGAAATTTTAGACTCTTCTATATGCGCAATATCAATTCCGAAGCTTGTTAGTTTTTTATGACGTAACTCCTTATCAATTTTATCTTCTAAACGTTCCATGATAGACATACTTGGCGAATCTTTAGAGAAAAACTCAATCGATTTTGCCAACATTTCTAAACTATCTTGTTTCGGAATGTATAAAGCTCCGTAGTAATCTCCTTCTTCAACCTTTTTTTTAGAGTTTTCAATTCCTAAGGCTGTAAAATCTTCATACTTTACTGTTTTTGAATCTTTAAAAATATCTTTAGAGAACATTCCAGACTCATCAACATACACTATCTTCTTAACCTTTTCATCGTTCTTCTTCATTAAGAAAAATACTAAAGCCCCCATACCAATCATTAACAATGGACTTAAGAAAGTCATAACGATAAACGACTTATTTCTAACCTTAGCAATAAACTCGCGTTCTATAATTAATCGTAATCTTTTCATTGCTTAACTGTTTTTATGGATTGCTTGAATAAAAATATCGTTGGCACTTGGCACTAACTCTACAAAATGTTGTACTTGTCCCTGAGTTGTTAAATACGATAACAAATCGTTTGGAGAACTTCCGTTGGTAAGTTTTACATTTAATTTTAACCCTTCATTTAACAATTTAAAATCTGCTGGTAAAACCTCAAAGTTTTCTTTTAGCTTTTGCTCCACTTCTTTTGAATTAGAAGTAGCCAATCCAACCTGAAAAGTATTAGTTCTAAACTCCTTTTTAATATCTTCTAGCTTACCATCTAAAATTTTATTCGATTTATTAATCAACGCTATATAATCACACATCTCCTCAACAGACTCCATTCTATGGGTAGAAAAAATGATGGTAGCTCCTTCATCACGCAACTGTAAAATTTCTTTAGCTATTAGTTGTGCATTGATAGGATCGAACCCCGAAAAAGGCTCATCAAAAATTAATAATTTAGGCTGATGTAATACCGTTACTATAAACTGTACCTTTTGAGCCATCCCTTTAGACAACTCTTCAATCTTTTTATTCCACCAAGCTCCAATATCAAATTTATCAAACCAATATTTCAATCGTTTTTTTGCTTCCGATTTACTCAACCCTTTTAATTGAGCAAGATATAGTGCCTGCTCTCCTACCTTCATACTTTTATACAATCCTCTTTCTTCAGGTAAATATCCTATATGTTCTATATGATTTGGAGCTAACTTCTCTCCATCTAAAATAATTTCACCTGCATCAGGCATTGTTATTTGGTTGATAATTCTAATAAGCGAGGTCTTTCCTGCACCGTTAGGCCCTAACAAACCAAAAACACTACCTTTAGGAATGTGCATTGAAACATTATTTAATGCAGTATAATCGCCATAACGCTTTACTACATTATTAATTTCTAATAAATTGTTCATAGATTTATAGTTGATTAATTACCGTTTATTTAAAAACAGTAGTGACAAACTTACATATTTTTATACTCAATTAGTATACGCTTCTCTCTAAACGTTACAAGATTAATTTTTTGTTAATTTTATTATGCATGCATAACTTTTTTATAAAATACTATGCATGCATAATAAAATTTTATATATTTGGCATTCATGGATAAGGATAAATCAATAGATCACCAATTAAGAGCCACGTGGCAAGCCGTTGCTAAAATGTATAACGAGCAAGCTGCAAAGCATGATAGCACAATGGCTACGGCTTTTGCTTTATTGAATATAGATTTTGAAAACGGTACTCCTTCAACTGCTCTGGGACCGTTAATGGGAATGGAACCTACAAGTCTTTCTCGTTTGTTAAAGACAATGGAAGACAAAGGAGTTATATGTCGCGAGAAAAATCCTAATGATGGTAGAAGCGTTATTTTAAAGCTTACTAAATATGGTAAAGAAATGCGTGAAGTTTCAAAAGGGCATGTATACCAATTCAATAATAAAGTAAGAGAACATATTACTGAAGAAGAATTAGAAACCTTCTTCAAAGTAACAACAACAATAAACAAACTAATTACAGATAAGTTAATATACGAAGAAGAAAATATTGACAATAAAGCTGTATAAAACAAACCAACAAACAAATGGCAAGAAGAATTAAAAAAGTAGCAATTATCGGTTCTGGTATCATGGGATCAGGTATTGCATGTCATTTTGCTAACATTGGCGTTGAAGTATTGCTTTTGGACATCGTTCCAAGAGAGCTTAACGACAAAGAAAAAGCAAAAGGATTAACCTTAGAAGACAAAGTAGTTCGTAACCGTTTGGTAAATGATGCTTTGACTGCTTCATTAAAGTCGAAACCATCACCTATCTACAATAAAAAATTTGCAGATAGAATTACTACTGGGAACCTTGAGGACGATTTACACAAAGTAAAAGATGTAGATTGGATTATGGAAGTAGTTGTTGAACGCTTAGACATTAAACAAAGTGTTTTTGAGCAAGTTGAGAAATACCGTACACCTGGTACTATTATTTCTACCAACACTTCAGGTATTCCTATTAAGTTTATGAACGAAGGACGTAGTGAAGATTTCCGTAAACACTTTGCGGTTACACACTTTTTTAACCCTCCTCGTTATTTAAAATTATTTGAAGTTGTTCCAGGACCTGACTGTAAACAAGAAGTTACAGACTTCTTAATGGATTATGGTTCTAAATTCTTAGGAAAAACTTCAGTATTAGCAAAAGATACTCCAGCGTTTATTGGAAACCGTATAGGTATCTTCGGAATCCAATCGTTATTCCACCAAGTAAAAGAATTAGGGCTAACTATTGAAGAGGTTGATAAATTAACAGGGCCAGTTATTGGACGCCCTAAATCAGCTACTTTCCGTACTGTTGATGTTGTTGGATTAGATACTTTAGTACACGTTGCTAACGGAATCTATGAAAACTGTCCTAACGATGAAGCACACGACTTATTTAAGTTGCCAGATTTCATCAACACAATGATGGAAAATAAGTGGTTAGGAAACAAAACCAAACAAGGTTTTTACAAAAAAACAACCAATGCTGAAGGAAAGCGTGAAATTTTAGCTTTAGACTTAAATACGATGGAATACCGTCCGTCTAAAAAAGCAAAATTTGCTACCTTAGAATTAACAAAAACAATCGATAAGCCAATTGACCGATTTAAAGTATTAGTTGGCGGAAAAGATAAAGCAGGAGAATTCTACCGTAAGAACTTCGCAGCAATGTTTGCGTATGTTCAAAATAGAATTCCAGAAATTTCTGATGAATTATACAGAATTGACGATGCCATGAAAGCTGGTTTCGGATGGGAAAATGGTCCTTTCGAAATTTGGGATGCTGTAGGAGTTGAAAAAGGTATCGAATTAATGAAAGCTGAAGGAAAGGAACCAGCTGCTTGGGTTACAGAAATGGTAGCTAAAGGAGAAAAATCTTTCTATACAGTTAAAGACGGTGCAACATATTACTACGATGTACCTGCAAAAGCACAAGTTAAAAAACCAGGACAAGATTCATTTATCATCTTAGATAATATTCGTAAAACTACTGAGGTATTCAAAAACTCTGGAGTTGTTATTGAAGATTTAGGAGACGGAATCTTAAACTGTGAATTCCAATCTAAAATGAACACTATTGGTGGTGATGTTTTAGCTGGATTAAACAAAGCGGTTGATTTAGCTGAAAAAGACTTCCAAGGATTAGTAATTGGTAACCAAGCTGCAAACTTCTCAGTAGGTGCCAACATCGGAATGATTTTTATGATGGCTGTTGAGCAAGAGTACGACGAGTTAAACATGGCTATCAAATATTTCCAAGATACCATGATGCGTATGCGTTACTCTGCAATTCCTACCATTGCTGCTCCTCACGGAATGGCGTTAGGTGGTGGATGTGAATTATCATTACACGCTGATAAAGTAGTTGCTGCTGCTGAAACATACATCGGATTAGTAGAGTTTGGAGTTGGAGTAATTCCTGGTGGTGGTGGATCTAAAGAAATGGCGTTAAGAGCTCAGGACTTATTCCACACTGGTGATGTTCAATTAAACGTATTACAAGAGCACTTCTTAACTATTGGTATGGCTAAAGTGGCAACTTCAGCTTATGAAGCATACGACTTAAACCTACTACAAAAAGGAAAAGATGTTGTGGTTGTAAACAAAGACCGTCAAATTGCAGAAGCTAAAAAGCACGCTGTGTTATTAGCTGAAGCAGGTTATACACAACCAGTAAAACGTAAAGATGTTTTAGTATTAGGTAAGCAAGCCTTAGGAATGTTCTTAGTAGGAACTGATTCTATGGAAGCTTCTAAATATATTTCTGAACACGATCAGAAAATTGCAAACAAACTAGCCTATGTAATGGCTGGAGGAGATTTATCAGAACCAACAAAAGTTACTGAGCAGTATTTATTAGACCTTGAGCGTGAAGCTTTCTTAAGTTTAACTACTGAAAGAAAAACGTTAGAGCGTATTCAGCATATGTTAAAAACTGGTAAACCTTTACGCAACTAAAAGTTGCGAGTTATTAGTTTTCAGTTATAAGTGATCAATTAATAATCACTAAAAACTTAAAACTAAACACTAAAAACTTGAAAATATGAAAACAGCATATATAGTAAAAGGATATAGAACCGCCGTAGGGAAATCTAAAAAAGGTGTGTTCAGATTTAAAAGAGCTGACGAATTAGCTGCTGAAACCATCAAATATATGATGACAAAGTTGCCAGAATTCGACGTAAAGCGTATCGACGATGTTATTGTTGGTAACGCAATGCCAGAAGGTTCTCAAGGATTAAACATGGCAAGAATTATTTCGTTAATCGGATTAGATTCTGTGGATGTTCCTGGAGTTACCGTAAACCGTTTCTGTTCATCAGGATTAGAAACTATTGGTATGGCAGTAGCAAAAATTCAATCTGGAATGGCAGAGTGTATTATTGCTGGTGGAGCAGAAAGCATGAGTTCTGTACCAATGACAGGTTTTAAACCAGAATTAAACTACGATATCGTAAATGCAGGTCACGAAGATTACTATTGGGGAATGGGTAATACTGCTGAAGCAGTAGCGCAACAATACAATGTATCTCGTGCAGACCAAGATCAATTTGCATACGAATCGCACATGAAAGCTTTAAAAGCATTAGATAGCGATCGTTTTCAAGATCAAATAGCTCCAATTGATGTAGAAGAAACTTACATTGATGGAAACGGAAAACGCGCAACAAGAAATTACACCGTTACTAAAGACGAAGGTCCACGTCGTGGAACCAGCGTAGAAGCCTTAGCAAAATTACGTCCAGTATTTGCTGCTAATGGTTCTGTTACTGCTGGTAACTCATCACAAACAAGTGATGGAGCTGCCTTTGTAATGGTAATGAGTGAAGATATGGTAAAAGAGTTAGGTATTCAACCAGAAGCTCGTTTAGTAAGTTATGCAGCAGCAGGAGTACCACCTCGTATTATGGGAATTGGTCCTGTAGCAGCAATTCCAAAAGCATTAAAACAAGCAGGTTTACAACAAATTGATATTGAATTAATTGAGCTAAACGAAGCGTTTGCTTCACAATCGTTAGCAGTTATTCGCGAATTAGGATTAAATCCGGATATCGTTAACGTAAATGGTGGGGCAATTGCTTTAGGTCACCCATTAGGATGTACTGGTGGTAAACTATCTGTTCAGTTATTCGATGAAATGCGTAAGCGTAACATGAATAACAAATACGGAATGGTAACCATGTGTGTAGGTACTGGTCAAGGTGCTGCTGGTATTTTTGAATTCCTAAATTAAGAAACAAGACTATTAGAATCAAGAAACAAGACGATGCACAATTTCAAAAAATTAAAAATTTGGACTGAAAGCATGAATTTAGTTTCTGATTCTTATAAATTAACTAGAACCTTTCCAGACTTTGAAAAGTTTGGCTTGGTTTCTCAGATGAATAGATGTGCTGTTTCTATTCCTTCTAACATAGCTGAGGGTTCAAGTAAAAGCACTAACAAACATTTTAATAAATATTTAGAAGATAGCTTAGGTTCTTCATTTGAATGGGAAACACAATTAATTATTGCTTTTAATGAAAGCTACCTATCTGAAGAAAAGTTTAAAGAATTAGAACAAAAAATTAAGTCAATACAAAAAATGATTTCAAGTTTCCAATCTGGTCTGAATAAGTCTTGACTCTTGGCTCTTGAATCTTAAAATCTAATATACTATGTCAGAATTAACAAAAGATCTTTTACGCGGAGGGCAGTTCCTAGTAAAAGAAACAAAATGTGAAGATATATTTACTCCTGAAGATTTTTCAGAAGAGCAAACAATGATGCGTGATGCGGTTAAAGAATTTAACGACCGTGAAATCATTCCTCATAAAGAACGTTTCGAAAAGAAAGATTATGCACTTACCGAAGAAACTATGCGTAAAGCTGGTGAATTAGGATTTTTAGGTGTGGCTGTTCCTGAAGCTTATGGCGGATTAGGAATGGGATTCGTTTCTACCATGTTAACATGTGATTACATTTCAAGTGGAACAGGATCTTTTAGTACAGCTTTTGGTGCGCACACAGGTATTGGTACCATGCCAATTACTTTATACGGTACTGAAGAGCAAAAGCAAAAATATGTTCCTGCTTTAGCAATGGGAGAGCGTTTTGGAGCTTACTGTTTAACAGAACCAGGAGCAGGATCTGACGCAAACTCAGGTAAAACTACTGCTGAGTTAACCGAAGACGGAAAACACTACAAAATTAACGGACAAAAAATGTGGATTTCGAATGCAGGTTTTGCTGAAATCTTCATCGTTTTTGCTCGTATCGAAGACGATAAAAACATTACTGGTTTTATCTTAGAATATGATAAAAACAATCCTAACGGAGTAACTTTAGGAGAAGAAGAACACAAATTAGGTATTCGTGCCTCTTCAACTCGTCAGGTATTTTTCAACGATACCTTAGTTCCTGTTGAAAACATGTTATCTGTTCGTGGTGGTGGATTCAAAATTGCCATGAACGCCTTAAACGTTGGTCGTATTAAGTTAGCTGCTGCTTGTTTAGATTCTCAAAGAAGAATTGTAACTCATGCTGTAAACTATGCAAACGAGCGTAAGCAATTTAAAACTCCTATTGCTGAGTTTGGAGCTATTAAAATGAAATTAGCTGAAATGGCTACTAACGCTTATGTTGGTGAGTCTGCATCATATAGAGCAGCTAAAAATATTGAAGACAGAATCGCTATTCGTGAATCTGAAGGAAACACTCATCAAGAAGCAGAATTAAAAGGTGTTGAAGAATACGCTATTGAATGTTCTATCTTAAAAGTAGCAGTTTCAGAAGACGTACAAAATTGTGCTGATGAAGGAATCCAAATTTTTGGAGGTATGGGATTCTCTGAAGAAACTCCAATGGAGTCTGCTTGGAGAGATGCTCGTATTGCACGTATCTACGAAGGAACTAACGAAATTAACCGTTTATTATCGGTAGGAATGTTAGTTAAAAAAGCAATGAAAGGTCATGTAGATTTATTAAATCCTGCAATGGCAGTTCAAAACGAATTAATGGGAATTCCTTCTTTCGATACTCCAGATTATTCTGAATTATTCTCAGAAGAAAAAGAAATCCTTGCTAAACTTAAGAAAGTATTCTTAATGGTTGCAGGTGCTGCTTTACAAAAATTTGGACCAGAGTTAGAGCAACACCAACAGTTATTAACTGCTGCTTCAAATATTTTAATTGAAATATACATGGCAGAATCTGGAATTTTAAGAACTGAGAAGAACGCGAAGCGTTTTGGTGAAGAGGCTCAAAAAGAACAGATTGCAATGGCTAAGTTATACTTATACAATGCTGTTGAAATTATTACCAAAAGTGCAAGAGAAGGAATTATTTCTTTCGCTGAAGGTGATGAACAACGTATGATGTTAATGGGACTTAAGCGTTTTACAAAGTATGCAAACTACCCTAACGTAGTTGAATTACGTAATACAATCGCAGAAAAATTAAAAGCAGAAAATAAATACTGCTTCTAAACATATTAAAACTACCTAATGTTGCTAACAAGCATAGGTAGTTTTTTAAAACTTTCTTCAACTTTTATAGGTTTTAGAATTTAGTTGTTTGTTTAAAAGATCGTCAAATTAGGTTTTGGCGGTCTTTTTTTATGCCCTCAAAAAACGTTATTAAACCTATACGCTACAATATCAACCTACTAAAAAACAAGAATCTTAAGGTTTTCTTAAAACGTTTTTTCATATCTTTAATGGTATATTTATTGTTATTTAGAAGCAAAAAACATAAAATAGCATGATAAAACTTACCAATTCAGCACTACTAGTAATAGCATTTTTAGCCATCGTTAGCTGTAAAAAAGAAGCGAAAAAAACAGACACACAAGAAACTGTAGCTACAATTACTGATGTTACAGGAAACTACGTTTCATCAGAATACGAAAAAAGAAACGAAGGGTACGATTGGGTTTCTGTTGCTGTAAAACCAGCCGCAAATGACAATATAAAAATTGCTGTTCGCTCACGTGCTGACAAGAAAAAACCTACCTGTACTTTTAACGCTCTTGCCGAAAAAACAAATGACAGCACGTATACAACTGACATAAATGGTAAAACTGTAGTATTTTCTTTTAAAAACAAACAAATTTCTATTGCCACGGCAAACAAAGAAGATAACGGTTTATTAAACTTTTACTGTTCAGGTGGAGGAAGTCTTGCAGGTTCTTATCATAAAATTGAAGGAAACCTTGACCAAACACAGATAGACAAAACTATTTTTAGAAAAAATGTAACCTTACAAGGAATTAGTTTTAGCATTGCTACTCAAAAAAATGGAATGGAAACTGAATTAACAGTTACTCCTTACGGATTAGAAATTGACAATTCTGCCGTTACTCAAACAATTGATGGTAGTGTTGTTGATGCTGAAATTGAAGATTTAAATTCTGATGGTTCTCCAGAAGTATTAATCTACACAAAATCTGACGGAAGTGGAAGCTACGGAAATGTAATAGGGTTTTCTGTAAACAATAAAAAATCGATGAGTCAAATATACTTCCCTCCTATTACCGATAATAAAGAATTAAGTAAGGGATATTTGGGGCACGATGAATTTACCATTATTGAAACAACCTTAGCACAACGTTTTCCTATTTATAAAGAAGAAGATTCTAATGCTAACCCAACAAGAGGTACCAGACAAATTACATACAAATTGGTAGATGGTGAAGCATCAAGAAAATTTATAGTAGAAAACTCAACTGAATTTAACACTAATAACTAAACTTACATAGTATGAAAAAACTATCATTTGTATTCGCAGCAATTCTATTAATTACGGTGTCTTGTGCTAAAAAAGATACTGCTGAACAATTATACGGAACCACTTGGGAACTAGAATACATCTCTGGACCTAGAATTGCTTTTGAAGGATTGTTTCCTGATAAAAAGCCACAACTTACGTTTGATAAAGAAACAAAGAAAGCTACAGGAAATAACGGTTGTAACGGTTATGCCGCTGAATTTACGTTAGGAGAAGAAAATGCGATTTCTTTTGGAGAACCAGGACCTACAACTATGATGTACTGCGGACAGGGAGAACAAGAGTTTTTAAAAACCATTAAAAAAATAAACAAGTATAGTTTTGACTTAGAAGGAAAACTAAACTTATTAATGGACGATGTAACCATGATGCGCTTTAAAAAAGTAACTACTGAAGAATAATTCACGATAGTTGTTACTTTAAACGAATTAATAACTTAGGGGAAACCTCATACTATATAGCCTTTTTTTGGTTTGTTAGTATGAGGTTTATTTTTTACTGCCAAAGGCAACGTCCGCTAATAAGTATATAGAGAATGTTGGGTTGAATCTGTACTGATGTAAAAGCTGAGAGCATGCCGTGATATTAGCGACCCATGCCGCGGTGTCTGCGGAGCACGCCGTGATATTAGCGACTCACGCCGTGGTGTCTTCGGAGCATGCCGTGATATTAGCGACCCGTGCCGCGGTGTCTGCGGAGCATGCCGTGATATTAGCGACCCGTGCCGCGGTGTCTTCGGAGCACGCCGTGATATCAGCGACCCGTGCCGTGGTGTCTGCGGAGCACGCCGTGATATCAGCGACCCATGCCGCGGTGTCAACGGAGCACGCCGTGATATCAGCGACCCGTGCCGTGGTATCTTCGGAGCATGCCGTGATATTAGCGACCCGTGCCGCGGTGTCTTCGGAGCACGCCGTGATATCAGCGACCCATGCCGCGGTGTCTTCGGAGCACGCCGTGATATCAGCGACCCGTGCCGCGGTGTCTTCGGAGCACGCCGTGATATTAGCGACCCGTGCCGTAGTATCTTCGGAGCATGCCGTGATATTAGCGACCCATGCCGCGGTGTCTTCGGAGCACACCGTGATATTAACGACCCGTTTTATGGGAGTATTCAATGAAGTGTGTCAACTTGTTTAAAATTGCTTCTATTAATAAGAAAGAAAAGACAATCCGATTAGGCTTGGGGTGTCGTCTCGATAAAAAAGTTGCACTTTTTTATCTTATTTCTTTATATTTGAAAGTGTTAATAAAATTGCTAAAAGTTCCGCATATCTTACCGTAAAAGGAATATATAAGTAATTTTATTACGTATATAAACTAGTTAGCCTACATTAGAAAAAATGACGAAAAAGGAACTTAAATCAATTGAACAATTCAAATTATCGTTACACAATAATTATGGTATTAATAATTTTGATTACACGATTGATGAGAAATACGATTTAATTTATCTACAATTCCCAAAAGAAGAAGAGGAAGAAATTGAATTCGAATTTGAACATTTAGAAAAATATATTGAAGAATTAGATTCCATCAAATTTCACGATTGTTATAATAAAGTAACAACAAAACACATAACCCAAAGATGCATAAAGTTATCAGACAATTATAACTTTTATACTTTATTGAGTTTAGGTTTCTTATATAAACAAGTTTCAGATAATATTTCAATCCGCCTTATTGACAATCCTATACTGATAGGAATTGCTTCTTCGCATTATGGAGAATACAATGAATATCACTCGCCTTGTTCTAGTCATTTTGCTGTAGAAATTCTTTATAACAATTCAGAAGACAGATTAAACGATGATGACGAAGAAAAATTGATTAAAATTTTTATGTTCGAATTGTCAAATTCGCATAAAATTAGTTTCGATTTTGCAACCTATAAAATTAGTGACAGTATTGAAATTGAAGAAATAAGAAAAGATATTTTAGAATCTTCAGAATTTGTCTATAATATTCCATTACAAGATTACAATTATGGAATGGATTTATTTATAAATTCTAATCAAAGATTAAGTCCTGATTTGAAGTTTTTATCTTATTACAAAATCTTTGAATATTTCGCACCTGTTAAGTCAAAAATTAGTGCTTTTGATTCTATGCGTCTAAAATTAAATTCATCAGATGCCCAATCCCCAAATGCTGATTATATTTCATCAATATTTGATTTAGCAAAAAACTATGATAAAAGTAGTAGAGAAGATGAACTAATAAAATCCTTAATTAATTCATCTTTCGATTTAGTAGATATATACGCTTCAATTCCGCTAAAGATTAGAAAAAAACTCAAAGTAACTGAATTGAAATATAACTCGAAACAAGAAACAACAGATAGAATAATTAGCGAACTCGGAGATATTTTATACAGAACTAGAAATTCAATTGTACACGCTAAATCAAATTTTAATGAACGAGGTTTTTATTGCGAAAAAAGTGACCTTGAGCAATTGAATAATTTTATGCATAAGGCTTGTTATAGTATAATAAAATGGTACAATGACTTACCAAAACATTTGAAAATAAACGTAGGCTAACACCGTATATAATTCATTGCTAGTTCTAGCCTACTTACGAAAATCCTCGCGGATTTTCTATTCGGTTTTTATTTGCTAAATTTAGTGCTTAAACCACGCAACAAACCATATACAAACACGTTGTGCATAATGCAAAAAACCGTGCTAAAATTGAACATTTGAACTAAAAAAGCCAACCGCACAAACAGCACATTTATTTTTTTCCAACCGCAAAAAGCCACCGCTGAAAAAAATAAAAGAGCTGTTTTTCGCCAACGCTCGAAAAAAATGATACATTAGGAAAATGCAAACCGAAGAAGAAATCCTAAAAATAAAAAAAGTGAAAAACACCGCAGTCAGAACTGTGGTTTTACGTCATCTTTTGAGCCAAGAAAAAGCCCAATCTTTAAAAGATATTGAAAACGCATTGGCATACATGGACAGAAGTTCGATTTTCAGAACACTCAAAACATTTGAGGAAAACAAAGTCATCCACAGCATTGAAGATGGTTCTGGAATGACCAAATATGCGGTTTGTGCCAAAGGCTGTAACTGCGACCCAAAGGATTTGCACTATCATTTTTATTGCACAAACTGCGATAAAACATTCTGCCTTTTTGATGTTCCTATTCCAAAAATTCAACTTCCCGAAAACTTTAAGTTACAACAAGCAAATATGGTCGTAAAAGGCTTGTGCGACAACTGCAACAAGTAATCTTTGCAATCGAGTTGCAGTAAATCCTAAATACATTTGCATTATTCTTTTAAACCAGAATAAGCAGATGAAAAACATATTTTTAAACACATTATTTCTATTCGTATCAATTATATCTTTCGCACAGACGAGCGATATTTCCATTTCTGTTAGCGATGCAGAAACCAACGAACCATTATTGGGTGCTACGGTCTATTTTGAAGAATTAGAAAAAGGAGCAGTAACAGATTTTGACGGAATTGCCACATTTACAGAAATCCCAAATGGAAACCATATTATAAAAATTTCATACATAGGCTTCAAAACCATAGAAACTACTATTGATGTTGGAACAAAAAAGGAGTTCGCTTTCAAGCTCGAATCTGGAGGTAATGAACTTGACGAAGTTGTCATACAATCTTCAAGAAGTACACGAACTGTTAGAAAAATTCCAACTCGAATTGAATTTATTGGAGCGGAAGAATTAGGCGAAAAAGCGGTAATGAACCCAACCAATATTTCAATGGTACTTCGGGAAAGTACAGGAATACAGATGCAACAAACTTCTTTAAGTAGTGCGAATACCAACATTAGAATTCAAGGTCTTGATGGACGTTACACACAACTTTTACGAGATGGATTTCCACTTTATGGCGGATTTTCAAGCGGTTTGAGTATTCTGCAAATTCCGCCATTGGACTTAAAACAATTTGAAATCATTAAAGGAAGTTCATCAACACTTTATGGTGGTGGAGCAATTGGAGGTTTGATAAATATGGTATCAAAAACACCTGACGAAGAGCCAACTTTGGATATTATGTTGACACAAACACAAGCATTAGGAAGTACAGCTAATGTATTTTATAGCAAACGAAATGAAAAATTTGGAGTTTCATTATACGGTTCAGGTCATTATCAAAAGGCTTACGACCCAGAAGATGATGGCTTTAGTAATTTACCACAAACAACATCTATTTCTTTCAACCCAAAATTCTTTTATTATCCATCAGAAAAAACAACATTTTGGTTTAGCTTAAACGGAACGTATGACGACAGAATTGGTGGCGACATCACAAAAATTGAAAGTGGCGCAAATGGCATCCATCAATATACCGAAGAAAATCTATCAAAAAGGTTGAGCAGTCAAGCGGTTTACGAAACTCAATTAGATTCGGTTAGTTCATTAAATATTAAAAACAGCATCTCATTCTTTGATAGAAAACTAACCATTCCCGATTTTGTTTTTGATGGTAAACAAACCAATACATTCACGGAAATAAACTATCAAAAGTCCGCCAATAAAACAGATTGGATTTTTGGTGCAAATCTCTATACTTCTGCTTTTGATGAAAATAATAATGTGACTTTGCAACGTGACCAAACAGACATAACATTCGGAGCATTTGTAAATAATATTTATGACATTTCGGATAATTGGATTTTGGAAACAGGATTACGAGCAGATTACAATACTGATTTTGGATTCTTTCCGCTTCCAAGAGTTTCATTGCTATACAAAAACGATAGTGGATTTTCGAGCAGAATTGGTGGTGGATTAGGTTACAAAATTCCAGATATTTTTACAGAAGAGGCGGAATTTATCAATTTTAGAAATGTACTTGGTATTGATAAATCTTCACTAAATGCGGAACGTTCTTATGGTGTAAATTTTGATTTCAACTATCAAACACGTTTATTTGAAACCGTTGGTTTTTCTATTAATCAACTGTTTTATGTAACTGCGATTAATGATGCATTACTGTTAAATTCAACTGATAATGGATTTTTCCAATTTGAGAATGCAACAGATGAAATTTTGAGCAAAGGTGCTGAAACAAACATCAAGTTTACCTATAAAGATTTTAGGTGGTTCCTAAATTATGCACTCATTGACACAAGGTTGAACTATTTAGCTGGCAATCCTCAAAAACCTTTGACAGCAAAACATAACGCAGGAAGTGTTTTGATGTACGAATCTGAAAAATGGCGAATCGGTTATGAAACGTTTTACACAGGAAAGCAATTTTTGTCTAATGGAACAGAAACAACCGACTTCATAACAATGGGTTTTGTGGCAATGCGAAATTTTAAATGGGGAACAACTTTTGTGAATTTTGAAAACTTTACCGATAGAAGACAAAGCAGGTTCTCGCCTTTGGTTTTGCCACCACACGACAATCCAGAATTTCCCGAAATATATGCACCAACAGACGGTTTTATATTTAGCGTTGGAGTAATTATCAAACCTTTTGGAAACGAAGATGACGACTAAAATGAACAAAACGATATTTGAAATCAGTAAGATGGATTGTCCTTCAGAGGAAAATCTAATCCGAATGAAACTGGACGGAATTCAAGAAATCAAAAATCTTGATTTTGACATTCCAAACCGAAAATTGACCGTTTTTCACGATGGTCATAACGACCAAATTGAAAAGTCAATTATCGAATTAAAATTAGGCGGAAAGAAAATCTCGACCGAAGAAACCAACGAAAAAGATTTTGTAGAAAACACCAACCAAAAAAAGCTACTTTGGATTGTACTGGCGATAAATTTTGTCTTTTTTATTATCGAAATGACAACAGGAATAATCTCAAAATCAATGGGACTTGTTGCCGACAGCCTGGATATGCTTGCCGACAGTTTCGTTTACGGAATTAGCTTGTTTGCAGTTGGCGGAACGTTGATTAAGAAAAAGCGGATTGCAAAACTTGCTGGATATTTTCAAATCACACTTGCGATTATTGGATTTGTGGAAGTTTTAAGAAGATTTTTCGGAGACGAGAAACTTCCCGATTTTTCGACAATGATTATCGTTTCGATTTTTGCACTTATCGCAAACGGAATTTGTCTTTACATTTTGCAAAAGTCAAAAAGCAAAGAAGAGGCACATATGAAAGCGAGTATGATTTTTACCTCGAATGACGTGATTATCAATTTAGGAGTTATAATCGCTGGACTTTTGGTAAATTGGTTAAGTTCGAGCAAACCTGATTTGATTATTGGAACAATCGTTTTTATTTTGGTAATTCAAGGAGCGTTTAGGATTTTGAAATTAAGTAAGTGAATGAATAAATAAAGCACTACTTACAACAAAGAACTGAGGTAAAAAACAAGTACATTTTATACTTTTTTAAACCAACGTACTTTTATAATTTGCGTCATAAGGCAAACCACTCTTTACAATGGCAAAAGCTTGTTTTAGTAGCTTATTACACACCGCTATTAAAGCTAGTTTTTTACTCTTACCTTTAGCAACTATTCGGTCATAAAGTTCTCTACATGCTTTGTTGTATTTACAAGCATTAAAGCTACACATAAATAATAAATTTCTAAGCTTTGGATTCCCCATTTTACTTATTCGAGGGCGTCCTTTTATACTACTGCCTGATTCTCTAATAGTGGGTGTAATACCTGCGTAACTACACAACTCTTTTGCTGAAGTAAAACGCTTAAATCCATCGGTAAAAACTAATAACATTAATGCTGTTTTACCCCCTATTCCTGGAATAGACTTTAATAAAGTTATTTCTTCTTGATAACTCTTTTTTACGTTCTCTAGCAACAAATCTTCTAATTTAACTATCTCTTTTTGTATGTTTTTCAGCTGCCTTTTTAAGGAATTAACTACCAATTTTGAGGGAGTTCCTAATACTGATTCGCCATGAAGCTTGTTCTTTAATTGAGTAGATTGTTTCGTATAAACACTCAACAAACGTACTATTTGTAAACATTCTTGTTGTTCCTTACTATCTCCTTTCCATATAGAAGGAGATTGACTTACGCCATAATTATATAACTGCTTTGCATCACTCTTATCCGTCTTTACTTTTGATAAATTCATCTGAATAAAACGCTTAACCTTCAACGGATTTTCTACCGATAACAAAACTCCTTTTTCTGTTAAAAAATAAGCTAAGCGTACATGATAATATCCTGTAGCTTCCATTATACAATGTGTTAAATCAGTTGTGATTAACAACAGCTCTTTAAAACCTGATGCATCATTTTTAAACTGATACCAATTTCCTTGATAATCATATACATCTAAAACGTCTTTACTTACATCGATTCCTAAAAATTGTTTATTTTTACTCATAAGAAAAAAGGATTGGAAAGAAAATAACTACTATCAATTAAACAACTTGAAATCGAGATCTTGGTCTCACAGAACTGAACGAATTCGAAGTAGTAAAAGCGTAGGGATTATCAATGTTGACGAAATCTAGGTTTCAACGTATATCATAACCTTACTCTACGCTTTTTTCTTTCTGGTTTTTATTACTAAATTTAAACAATTGCTAACTTAAGATGTATAAACGGCATTAAAACGACCGTTTATATTAAACGTTGCCAACAAAGAACTGAGTTAAAAAACAAGTATATTTTACACTTTTTTAAACCAAAATACTTTTATAATTTGCATCATAAGGCAAGCCACTTTTATTCTTATCTTTAACCTACAATAGGTAAACTAAAAAAGAACATTGCTATGAAAAACATTGCCTACATTTTCTTTTTATTTATATCTCTAACAAGTTGTGGAGTTAAAAAGGAAAAGATATTAGAACACAAACGAATTGAGAGTTTAATAAGCTCCTTAAACTATAAGGTTACGCTACCTGAAAACTGGAAACCAATTTTAAACTCTCACAATTTACTAAGTTATTCTCCTAAAAACCTTGGGGACATATTTTATAAAAACATTGTTCAAATACACGAATTAAAAGCAGCTAAAGTTGATGAAGGTTCACTAAACGAGCTGGTTCAAGAAAAAGTTAAACAGTGGAATAATAACGTTAAAATTAATTCTCAAAATCTAATAAAAGGAACTACAAAGTATGGGGAAACTTATACCTATGTCTACGAACATAATTGGAATTCTACACATTATAAAAATACATTAATATACTTTAGGCATAATGATACTGTATATGAGTTCAATTACTCTTCTGATATTAGATTTTATGAAAAATACAAGAATGATGTGGCTTTCATCTTAAATAATTTAAAATTTAATGAGTAATCCTAGTATTAATAAAACACGAACCTCAACAATGATTATAATTTATTACTAGTCATAACCTACTCCTAAAAGGCTTCACTTCCTTTTATTTAACTAATATTCATTAAGCTAGAAATTTAAAAGTATTTCTACTTTTACTTAAGAAAAGAAAATGGTATTTGGGCAGCCAATAAAGACTTAATTTTAGGCTTGAATATTCCTGATTATGAGTAAGTTTTTTTGTCTCGATAACTACAAGTAATTCTAAGTAATGTTTGGTACAAATGGCAAACCAAATCTTGAACAGAAGTTGCTAAATATCCTTGTTTCCAAAACAAACACATTGCTTTGGCTAATACTTCTTCTTCATTAAATGATTTAACTCTTGGCATATAAAAAATGTGGAAGTATAAATAACTTCCACAGAATTAGTTTATTTATTAAACTAAAATGTTAAAATACCGAACAGACTTGTCTGTTCTTGAAAATTCATATAACTTTGACAAAAATTAAGAATATGAGTAGCCCTAGAGAACGTATATTAGAAACTGTAGCGCATTTATTTCATCAACAAGGTTATAACAGCACGGGTATTAACCAAGTTATTAAAGAAGCTAAAGTAGCCAAAGCAAGTTTTTATCAGCACTTTAAATCAAAAGATGCTTTGTGTGTCGACTTCTTAAACAATAGACACGAATTTTGGTTTAAAGAACTATTTAAGTTTACTTCAAAAAGTAAAAATTCAAAAGACACAATACTCCTTTCTTTTGATTTTGTAGCTCATATGAATACAAAAGAGGATTTCAGGGGTTGTAGTTTTTTGAATATTCTATCAGAAATATCAAAAGAGCAAGAAACTATACTCCTAGTGATTCAATCTCATAAAAAAGAATTGAATAATTTTTTTCAGGAGTTAACAGATAACGAATTACTAGCTACCCATATTTACCTACTTTTTGAAAGTGCTATCATAGAAAGTCAACTCTTCAAATCAAATGAAATAGTATATAAATCAAAAAAAATAATACAAAACTTACTATAATTATTATGGAACAGAAACATCCACTCCCTCCTTTTACTCTTGAAACAGCTAAACAAAAAATTCAACTAGCAGAAGATGCTTGGAACTCTCAAAATCCTGAAAAAATTGCATTAGCTTACACTATAGATAGTGAATGGAGAAATAGAGACACTTTTGTAAATGGTAGAGAAGAAATTATTAACTTCTTGAGTAAAAAGTGGCAAAATGAGCTTAATTATAAACTAAAAAAAGAATATTGGGCTCACAGTGAAAATAGAATTGCTGTACGCTTTGAATATGAATATCAGAACAAAGAAGGCAAATGGTTTAGAGCTTATGGTAATGAAAACTGGGAGTTTGACAATAACGGACAAATGAAAAAAAGATATGCCAGTATTAATGACCTTGAAATAGAGGAAACTGATAGGTATCTTTAATATCCTTATTTTTTTTAGCATAAAAATAACAGTGGCTCTGATAAATCATCAGAGTCACTTTTTGTATTTTTATAGCTTGAATAAAAATTGGAAAAGTTAACTTTAAAAAACTCCTATTCCTAAATCTTACTCGCTGTATTTTGCTCCTAAAAATTAAAATAATAACAATATCTCATAAATTAAAACTACGCTTAAAAAATTAAACAGCTTATGAAATCTTTATTTTTAAAATATAAAATTGCTTACACTACACTTGCCTTAGCTCTATTCCTTTTTTCCTCTTGTTCTAGTGACGATGAGACTCCTGATACTGGAAATGATGTTTATATTAGCATACCTGATAAACATTTTGAGGCAATATTAGTAGAACAAAAGTTAGATAGTGATGGTAGTATTAATCAAAAAATATCAATAGAAGATGCAAAAAAAATTACTCGTTTAAACTTAAACTTAGATGATAGTTTTGGTGAAACGAGTGACTTAACTGGTATTGAAGCTTTTTCAAACTTAACGTATTTATCTGCGGCTGGACAAAAGATTAAAGCTATTAACCTAAGTTCTAACACAAAGTTAGATACCTTATATTTAAACGCAAACTACTTAACTACTATTGATCTTAGTAATAATCCTAATCTTCTTTTAGCAGATATTCATTCTAACGACCTTACGACTATTACAGGCTTGGAAAAAGCTGGTAAGCTTAAAATATTAAATTTATCTTTTAATAAATTAACTCATTTAAATATATCTAATAATTCTTTAGAAGAATTGACGGTAACTAACAATTTACTAACTTCATTTAAAACAGAAGACACCTCAAAATTAAAAAGTGTTGTATTAACAAGTAATAAAATTACTTCTATTAGTATTGATGACATTAGCCCTTTAGAAACATTTTTAGCTTCAGACAATCAAATAAATGCTATTAATATTCATTCATTTATCAATTTAAAACATCTGTACATCACTAGTAATTTACTTACTAATTTAGATGTTAGTTCTAATTTGAAACTTGAAGATTTAAGAGTAGACAGAAATCCTGATTTAACTTGTATTAAAATTAATGCGGATCAAACAATACCAACTGTTTATAAATCTGATAGTCAAAAATTAAGTGACACTTGCTTATAAATTACAAATGGTTAGAATAAAAGAGGTAACTTTATAAAAATGTAACACTTAGGAAAAAAATTCTACTTTTTTGTAGTTTTACAATATACTAACTCAAACTTTTATAAACATAGGTCTATGGAAACAGTTACTACTAGGACAAGTAATGCTTTTAGTGATCGTATTAAGCTACCTCTTAACTTTAATACCGCTAAAATGCTTGAAGAGGCTAAAGCTTTACAGCTAGATAATTTTGAATATTATGATGTAATTCCTTTACGGTCACCCGCACATTTAGTGGATACCTCATTACCTTTTCCGCCTCCTGCTGAAGATTATGCTGATGGTTCTTGGACAGATTGGCTAGATACTAATGCCTTAAAAAAGTCTCCGTATTTAACTAGTGTTATTGATTTTTTTAAAGAGAATACTACTGTTAATTTAGTTAGGTTACTTCGACTAGCACCACACTCAACAGTAAAGGAACACACAGATCCTACCTTAGGTTTGGAGGTTGAAAAATCAGTAATACGACTTACTATTCCTATTCTTAACAATGAAAGTGTAACTTTTTATTTGAATAACACTCCCGTACTCATGAAACCTGGGGAATGCTGGTATATGCGACTTACCGATCCTCATAAAGTTATTAATAATGGTGATGAGGAACGCATAAACCTTACTATTGATATGATTCCTAATGATTGGATTCGACAGCTTATTCGTGAAAGCGAAAAAAATTCTAAATAAAATAAAAAGGGTACGCTAATACGTACCCTTTTTTAATTTTATATACTTTATGTTTTATTCTAATGCTCCTAAGTAACGTTCAGCATCTAAAGCCGCCATACATCCTGTACCTGCAGCTGTTACAGCTTGACGATATTCTTTGTCTTGCACATCACCTGCAGCAAAAACTCCTGGTAAATTAGTTTTAGTAGATTTTCCTTTAGTAATTAAATAACCTGTTTCATCCATGTCTAAAACATCTTTAAACAATTCAGTATTTGGTTTGTGCCCTATTGCAATAAATACACCTGTTACTGGAATCTCCGTTTTTTCACCTGTTTCATTATTCACAGCACGAACTCCTTCAACAACATTCTCACCTAATACCTCATCAATTTCAGTGTTATACATAACAGTAATATTTTCTGTTTTGTTTACGCGGTGTTGCATTGCCTTTGAAGCACGCATATAATCTTTACGAACTAACATCGTAACTTTACTACAAATGTTAGCTAAATAGGTTGCTTCTTCTGCTGCGGTATCACCTGCTCCAACAACAACAACATCTTGTCCTTTATAAAAGAACCCATCACAAGTAGCACAAGCAGAAACTCCACCACCAATTAAACGTTGCTCACTTTCTAAACCTAAATATTTAGCAGTAGCTCCTGTAGAAATAATAACAGTTTGAGCTTCTATTTCTGTTGATTCATCGACAATTACTTTATGAATTCCTCCTTCTTCGTTAGAAAACTCTACTTTAGTTACCATTCCAAAACGTACATCTGTTCCAAAACGCTCTGCTTGACTTTTTAAATCTTCCATCATTGCTGTACCATCAGTACCTTTTGGATAACCTGGAAAATTATCAACTTCTGTAGTGGTTGTTAACTGTCCTCCCATTTGCATTCCTGTGTACATAACTGGTTTCATATCTGCCCTTGCTGCATATATTGCTGCTGTGTAACCTGCTGGACCAGACCCAATAATCAAACATTTAATTTTTTCTGCCATTATCTTGAATTTTTTGAAGTTACAAATGTAATTTTTTTTTATTTCTAGTTATATCCTTTTAAATATATTTTAACTATTACCTTATAAGGTCAAATTATTTAATAATTGTTTCTTTTTTTTATTTGTAGTTCACTTTTTTTTTCTACATTTGCAGTCCCAATTAAAAACAGGGTGTAGCCTCTCGTTTTACTCGAGATAAACTACATTACGATTTTTACACTTTTCGGGGTGTAGCGTAGCCCGGTCATCGCGCCTGCTTTGGGAGCAGGAGGTCGCAGGTTCGAATCCTGCCACCCCGACTTAAAAGTCCTATGAATTATATAATTTATAGGACTTTTTTATTTTTTAGAATTACTTATTATTCCTTGCTCTTTTTCTACTTAAATTTGTATTACATTAGTTAGATTCTAACCTCATGAAAACCATCCCTGTAAGACATTTAAAAACTTCTCAAAAAGAACCTAACCTATCTGGTGATTTTATGATTAAAAATCTTCAGGAACTTCTTAATGGAAAAGATATGGTTCACGAGCTTCATAGACATGATTTTTTCTTCTTTTTAGTATTGAAAAAAGGCACTGGAAATCACGAAATAGATTTTGTTAATTATGATGTTACAGATCATACTATTTTTATAATCCGACCTGGTCAAGTACACGAATTAGAACTAAGAAGTAATAGTGAGGGTTTTATGATTCAGTTTAATACTGATTTTTACTATCCTTTTAATAAAAGAATGAATTCTCTATTACAAAAAGTAAGCGCTTCAAATTATTATCAATTAGAGGAAGACCTTTTTTCAAAAATTAATTTTTTATTGACATCTATTTTTTCAGAATACAAGGATAAAACTGAAGCATATAAAGAAGTTATAAAATCTAATCTTCATATTTTTTTTATAGAATTACTGAGGCTAAGAAATACCAACAATAAAACTCCTAACACTAAAGATCTGTATATTCAAGAATCTCTTGATAAATTTTTACATTTATTAGAAACAAACATTACTAGTATAAAACAAGTTTCAAAATATGCTAGCATGTTAAATCTATCTAACTATCAATTAAACACTATAACAAAACAAACTTTAGGTAAAACAGCTTCAGAACTTATAAACGAGCAAATTATATTAGAATCCAAAAGGTATCTTTTAGCATCTTCCAATCAAATAAACCAAATAGCATATCACTTAGGTTATGATGATGTTTCTTATTTTATTAGATTTTTTAAAAAACATACAGGTTATTCTCCTGATGCATATAGAAAAAACTAAAATAAGTACAATACTACTTTACATTTATCCTATCATAAAATTTTAAACTCACTATACTTTTACATCATATAATTTAAATCAAAATATGATGAAAAAAAGCGATATAAAATATACTGCATTTTGGGATGAAAGGTATCAAAACTTAGATTTTGCTTATGGTAAAGAGCCTAACTTATTTTTTAAAGAAGAACTTCAAAAATTAAAAACAGGAACTATTTTACTGCCTGCTGATGGGGAAGGTAGAAATGGTGTATATGCTTCCAAATTAGGATGGAATGTTACTGCTACCGATTTAAGTATTGAAGGAAAGAATAAGGCTCAAAAATTAGCCAACGAATCAGGTGTGCCTCTAAAATATATAGTAGGCGATATACAAGATCTTGAATTTCCAAGAGAGTCTTTTGATGTTATTGGTTTAATTTACGCACATTTTTCTGCTTGGAAAATTTCTAGTATTCATCAAAAATTGACTACACTTCTTAAACCTAATGGGCATATAATTTTTGAAGCTTTTAGTAAAAATCATCTAAATTATCAGAAAAACAATCCTAAAATAGGTGGTCCAAAAGATGTAGATATGCTTTTTTCTGTAGAACAAATACAACAAGATTTTACTGGTTTTGAAATTCAATTTTTAGAAGAAAAAGAAGTCTTTTTGAATGAAGGAAATTCTCACAACGGTAAAGGAAGTGTGATTCGTTTTATAGGTAAAAAACTTTAGACAATGATGAAAAAATTACTAGCTACAGTATTTTTATTTGTAATTTTTAAGAGTTATGCCCAAAAAGTCGACCAGTTTAATTCATGGTGGTATTATTCTGGTAAGTATCAATTAACTAAAAAGTTCAATATTGAAACGTTATACTCTTGGAGTAGACATAATTTTGTTAAGGATTGGCAGCAATCAAAGTTAAGGATTGGCACAAGTTATGACTACTTAAAAAATCTAAGTTTTGGTGCTGGATATGAATGGGTAGTGCTCTTTCCTTATGGAGCACATCCCGTTCCTACAAAGAGAACTGAACATCGTATTTATGAGTACTTCACCGTAAAAAATAAAATTAAAAAAGTTTCCGTCAATTATGGAATGCTACTAGAACAGCGTATTATGGAAGACAAAACAAGACATAGATTACGATTAATATTTGGTGCAAAAACACCAATCATACGATCTAAAGAGGGTAAAACAATAATAGGCTTGTCATTCTCTAATCAAGTATTTTTAGATGTTGATAGATATGCAAATAATAAAAATTTTAGTCAAAATAGAATTTATGGAGCTTTCGATATTCCCCTAGATGCTTCTTTTACATTAAGTTTAGGATACATGAATCAATACATAATCATAAAAGAAAACCGTATTGAAAACGACCATACTTTAATGATTAAACTTTCTCACAAAATTGATTTTAGAAAAAAACTCTAACATATTCTCTTATAATATAAATTATTACCTCTTAAATATCTCTTTTTAATGTTTATTGAGATTGTTTTTTTTAACTAAGCAATACATACTTATATATAAAGATTTTATTATTTTAGTCATTAAAATAACACATAGCTTGAAACGCTTTAAAGCACATATTGCCCTTATTTTCTTAACAGTCTTTATTAGTGTTAAGCTGGTTGGATTACATGCTCTTACTCATGAAGATAATACAGTGGAGGATTGTAGCAGTTGTGAATACGTTATAGTAGGTAATAAAACTCCTATTATTTGCCTTCAATCAATCACTATAAATTTCACTGCTGTAAATAAACCTATTTTTAATAGTGTTTTTTTCAAAATTACTATATACTTCAAAGACTTTATAAACTATTCTCTTTTTTCCAGACCCCCTCCTATTTATTAGTTCTTTATTAAAATACAGAATTAAACACTGGTAGTTTATCTTAAAATAAGATACTAAAAAACAAAACATTACTACATAATTAATATTTCTATTTTTTAGAGTTTATTAATTACTGTAGTAGTACTAGATATTAATAGAATTAGTTACTTAAAACTTACATATACATGATACAAACAAACAAGCTGACAAAAAAATATGGTGATTTTATTGCTGTAAATAATTTAGACTTACAGGTTAATGAAGGTGAAATCTTATGTTTACTTGGTGCCAACGGTGCTGGTAAATCTACAACAATTAACATGTTATTAAACTTTATTAATCCTACATCTGGAATTGCAAAAATTAATGGTTTGGAGGTTACTAAACATCCAATCAAAACTAAAAATTTCATTACTTATATTCCAGAAAATCTAATGCTATATGCTTCATTATCTGCTATAGAAAATTTAGATTATTTTTTAAAACTCTCTGGAAAAAAAATTGACAAGCCTGAACTTAGTTTATTTTTAGAAGAAGCAGGTTTACAAAAAGAAGCTCATAATAAATATGTCAATACATTTTCTAAAGGAATGAGACAAAAAGTTGGAATTGCTTTAGCAATTGCTAAAGAATCTAAAGTTCTACTTTTAGATGAACCTACATCGGGTTTAGATCCTAAATCTAGTAATGAATTCTCTGATCTTTTATTAAAAATGAAATCTGAAGGAGTTGCTATTTTAATGGCTACTCATGATTTGTTTCGTGCAAAAGATATTGCTACTCACATAGGCATTATGCGTAATGGCACACTACAAAGTACTAAAGCTTCTGATGAAATAACATTATCAGAATTAGAGAAATTGTACTTAGATATTATGAATTTTAAAAATGTAATAGCTTAATTATGAAAACTATTATTTGTAAAGAACTTACTGAACTACGGAGAGATGGACGCTTTGGGTTTTCAATAATCATAATACTTATACTCCTTTTAATTGCTGGTATTACTAGTTATAATCAATTTAAAACTATAAATAAACAATATAGTATTTCTAAAGAAAAGGAAAGGAGTATGTGGGATACACAAGGAGATAAAAATCCTCACTCTGCTGCTCATTACGGCACATATGCTTTTAAACCTAAGTTTGCTTTATCATTATTTGATAATGGTGTGAATAAATATACAGGAAACTCTATTTTCTTAGAAGCTCATAAAAGAAATGAAGCTGCTTATAGTGAAGCTTCGGATCAAACAGAACTAGCAAGGTTTGGTACATTATCTCTCAACTTTGTACTGTTATATTTGATTCCTCTGCTTATATTATTAATGGGCTACAATACTTTTACTAAAGAAAAAGAATTAGATACACTACGTTTGTTAAAAAGTCAAGGTGTTTCACCTGTAAGACTAGCTTTAGGTAAATGGTTTTCTATCTTTATTCCAGTTTTCATATTAAATACAATAGTTTTTCTTGTTGTTGGCATATTCCTTTCTTCCAACAGTTTTACAGGTCTTTTTAGTTGGAACAATTTAAGTCTACTTTATACCTCTTACTTAGTTTATTATATGATTATTGTTACCATAACTATACTTATATCATCAATTAGTAAATCTTCAGGAATTTCTTTAGTTGTAAATATGTCTTTATGGATTCTGTTTTGCTTCATTACACCGAAAATAGCTACCAACTTAGCAAACGACTTTCATCCTTATCCAACGAAACAACAATTTCAAGCTAGCATTAAACAAGATAAAGAAAAAGGACTAGATGGTCATAATCCATGGAGTAAAGAGGCTCAAATTTTAAAAGAAAAAACATTAAAAGAGTACGGTGTAGATAGTATTCAGCAACTGCCTTTTAATTACGATGCTTACAGAATGCAAAAAGGAGAAGAACATGAAGCTAGAGTTTACAAAAAACATTATGGTTTTTTAAAAGAGGTTTTTGAAAATCAAAACACTACTTATCAAAAACTAGCCGTAATTTCTCCTTTTATACCTATTAGAATTCTTTCTATGGATATTGCCAATACTGGTTATATAGCGCATTGGAACTTTACCGATGCAGCCGAAAGTTATAGGGTTAGTACTCAGAAGTTTTTAAATGATGATTTCAAAAACAATTCAAAAACAGGAGACTGGAGCTACAAAACCGAAGCTGATAAGTTTTCAAAACTACCCGAATTTAAATATCATACTCCAAATTTATCTACTATCATTACCTGGAACTTTAAGAACTTTTTTATTCTTTTTATTTGGTTGCTTGTACCTTTTTATTTACTAATTACTTTCTCTAAAAAATTATAATTATGTTTTTCCAAACCATAAATTACGAATTGAAAATTTTATTTAGAAATGGATGGATTACACTTTTAACTGTAATACTTCTTTCTATTATAGGTTTTGCTACATATAATGGACAAAAAAAAGTAAAACAACGTACCGACGATATTATTAAAGTAAAACAAAACTTGGTAGAGAGTGATACTAAAATGCTAAAAAACATTCTTGATATTGAAAACGGTATAGACACAGGACTCCCTTATTGGATGCTCCCTAACAATCCTTCAACTGTTGGTACAAGACACCCTAGGGTTGTTGCTATGGATGCTCAACCTCTATCTTTTATTGCTACAGGTCAAAGTGATTTATACACTCATTTTATGAAGCCAAGCATATTTGGCAATAATTTTGCACTAGATTATACAGAAATTGCTAACCCTGTCCAATTATTGTTTGGTACGTTTGATATTTCTTTTGTATTTATTTTCATTCTACCATTATTAATCATTGCATTTACCTATAATATTTTATCCCGAGAAAAAGAACTAGGTACATTAAGGCTTATCGGATCTCAACCTTTAACAATTAGAAAGTGGTTGATTCAAAAATTAGGTTTTCGTTTTATTTTATTTGCTGGTATTTCTTTAGTTGTTTTTTTAGTTTGTATTTTAATTTTTACAAAAAATGCTCTTTTAAACTTTTCTCAATTATTTGCTACTATTATGTTATTAATTGCTTACGAAGCTTTTTGGTTTTCGCTGGCAGGTATTGTTAATTTAAAGATCAATAATTCTTCTAAAAATGCTTTATCTCTTATTGGTCTGTGGTTACTAATTGTTTTAGTTATTCCTGCAACTGCTAATCAAATTAGTACCTCTATATACCCTACACCTTCTCGCTTAAATATGATTAATGAGATTAGAGAAGCAAATAGAGAAATTGAGAAAAAACAAGATGAAATTTTAGATGGGTATTTACGAGATCATCCTGAGTTAGCTAATAAAGAAAATAAAAATTTTACTTTCTGGCATCGTTATTTTGCCTCACAAGATTTACTTGAACAACAACTTTCTCCTTTATTATTAAACTATAATAAGGCTTTAAAAAAACAACAACAGGTTGTTGATTATTTGAAATATACATCTCCAGCTATTCTCATGCAAGAAGCTTTAAATAAAATTGCTGGAACCTCAGCTAACGATTACGAAAATTATAAACAACAAGTAGTATCTTTCTCCAATAAATGGAGAGACCACATTGTTCCGCTTTTATTTAAAAACAAAAAATACACAATAGAAACCTATGAGAGTCGTCCTACTTTTATATTTAAACCTTTAGAACAGAAAACAACAAAAAACTTAATAGCTATTTTAATGTTGACTTCTGTAGTGATAGTCACTGGTTTTCTTATTAAGAAAAAAACATCTTATTTTAGTTAGTCTTTTACCTTCCTAAAAAAGGGTATAGACTTCATTAGTATAAAAATTAAAAAACCTTGGAATGTACCAAGGTTTTTTTGGATAAACTAAATATTTTAATAATACTCCTATAATAAAAACAATATTAATTTGCAGGATCTAATTTATTAATTGCTGTAATCGTTCCTCCTTCTACTTCGATTCCCTGTGTAGCTTTGGCTGTTCTAGCATCTATATTGTAAACATAACTCCCGTTTTTTGTTGTTATACCAATATAAACTATTCCTTCAGCTTTAGACACATAATGCCCTTTTGATGCAATACTTTCTATTTCTTCTTTTGTAGGAAGCCCAGTTACATCTGTTAA
Source organism: Tenacibaculum mesophilum (assembly GCF_003867075.1). Lineage (NCBI taxonomy): Bacteria > Pseudomonadati > Bacteroidota > Flavobacteriia > Flavobacteriales > Flavobacteriaceae > Tenacibaculum > Tenacibaculum mesophilum. The sequence goes on from NZ_CP032544.1 coordinate 1,621,954, forward strand.
CGTTTTTGCATATACATCTACAATAGCCAAATCTTTTCCAGAACTATATGTCCCTTTTGAAGCTGTATCGTGCAAGTTTACTAAAAATTTACCATTTCCTAAATATAAATGAGAAGTAACATATCTATTACCTGAAGCTTCTTCAATGTTATAATAAAAAGCTTGGTCAAATGCTGTTTCTCCTTTTTTTATTCTTGTTATTGCTGATGGTTTTGTAGATGTTATTTCTCCATTAGTTGTTGCTACAGAAGAAGAAAAAGCATATGTATCTCCTTTTTCATCTACAGACAAACCATTGTTAAAATAACGTCCAATATGACTAGTTCTATCGTCATGAATCGTTTTTACATACTCCATTTCTGGATAAGAATACACTGCAATATTGGCTTCGTTAGGGTAGTTCGTTCCAAATCTATCTGTAGAATTTCCTTTAATTGTAAAATAAGGCAAATACACATAATCACCTACTTGAGTTATCCAAGTAAAGAAAGCTAACTCACCATTTTCCTTATTTGCTAAGTCCTTAGTATTAATTTGTCCTTCGGCTACAAATTGTGATGTTCTGGTATCAAGACGGTACCAAGAAGCTATAGGGGAGTCAGAATTTCTTGATATTTTTATTAATAGTAAATCGTCTTTAACTGGCGCAAACGCTTGTACAGTTTCTGATTGGAAGTTAGATAACTTTTCTAATGCTCCTTTATCGTCTAACTGATAGGTTGTAACAGCTCCTGGGTTTCCTTGTCCGTATAATAAACTAAAAAACTTATTATTACTAGTTACATAATAACGATATGTTCCATCTTGCTCAATACCGTTTCCTACTGTGCTAATTTTTCCTTGGGTTAAATTATCTGTTGTAAGTATATAATCTGCAACTCCTTCTGATGCTTTTGGTGTCGCAGTTATTAAGTATTTTGCTCCTTTTTGAGGTGTTTCTCCCTGTTTTGGAGTATTATCATCACTACATGACGTAAAAATTGCCGCTGCAATAAATAAAGCTGAATAAAGGTTTTTGTACTTCATTTGTTTTAATTTATAATTGTTATTTAATTATCTTCTATATATGTGTTCTTAAAAAAAAGTGTATTTAATTTTTCCTGTAAAATTTCTACTAGGTTTTTGTAAACTAAAATTGTCATAAAGCTCAGCATTTAACAAGTTTCTACATTCTAAAGTAAATTGTAGTTTCTTGTTTAATGAGTATGTAAAACTTATATCATGTGATATTTGTTGAGGAATTTCAAGTTTATTACTCCCTAAACTTGGCCAGTACAAATAAAAATCATGAACAAACAACAAGTTATAGGCTACATTTAATTTGTCTTCTTTATTCCATAGATTAGAAAAAGTGTAGCTCACATCAGCATTTCCAAATAAATAAGGCTCGTTAGGAACTCGATCTTTGTAAACAACACTAACTTCTGTTTGATTATCTTCATATTTTGTGTTATTTCTTAAGTTTTGATAAGTTATGTTTGCTCCTAGTGAGACTTGATTATTAAAGTTATATCTTGCCTCTGCTTCTACACCAAGGTTGGTTACACTCGCTAAATTATCCATAACTTGCCTACTTTGATTTTTATTAAGTGTAGGTCTAATGAAATCTTTTGCATCTCTATAAAAACCATTTGCATTAAAATTAAAAGAGTGATTACTGCTTGTATGCTTCCAAAGACTAACTCCTAAATTATAATTATTACTACTTTCTGGTTTTAGACTTAAGTTTCCTTCTAAATTAATTACATCTCCATAAAGTTCATTTGCTTCTGGTAAACGATAACTTTTTTCATAAGAAGCTTTTAATTGTATATCATCGTTTACAAAATATGTTGCAGCAAGCCCATACCCTGTATGATTAAACTTATTAACTTGATTTCTATACGCTACATCTCCGTAGTTTCCACTAGGATTATATGCCTCTGCAAACTTATTACGTTGATAGTATTTTTTTATAAAAGCTGAAGTATTCCAGTTTGAACTTTTAAAATCATAGCCTAAACCCATCACATTTTTCATCACTTTTTTGGGGTGTTCGTAAATTTCGTTATCTGGATTTAACTCATTATGCCCTACTCTATCAAACGTATTAAGAGTATTACTAAATGTAATTTTATGCTTATCATTCAACTTATAGTTTAAGCTTGTTGTTGTAATACCTGCGTTATTTTTGTATTTATATAAAGAATACGAACGTTCTCCTCCAGGGCCATCATATTCTTTAAAATCTCCAAACCAATTGTAACGCCTATGTAACGTATCAATATTTTTTTCTTCTCCCAAGTTGATATTAGCGGTTAACTTAAAATCTAAGTTTTTAAATATAAAGTCGTTCTTTTTATACTTTACACTAGGCATTATAATATTACCTTTTGTATGCCAAGCCCCAAACACGCTTACCATTCTTGCTCCTGTTTGAATTTCTCTATAACTCTGTCCTAGGGTTATACCAAATAATAATTGATCTGCGAACTCAGTATTTACAAAACCTACATTAAAAATGGCTACTTCGTTATGGTAAGTATCATTAAAACGTTTTACTCTTTGGTTGGGAAAATATTCTCCGGTGTTTAAATCAGATACATCAACGTTTACTTTATAATTGTTATCAGAATAGTTTTGAAAAGCATTTAATTGCGCAGTAAACCCAGATTTTGCTACATAAACAGCATTTACATGTGATCTATGAGTATTAAACGAACCTAAAGAATACGAAGCCTCTAAATGACTTTTTTTATGCTGTTGTGTTATAATGTTTACAGCTCCTCCCAATGCATCTGCTCCTAAACCTATAGGTACTACTCCTTTATATATTTCTATGCGTTCTGCTAAACTTATTGGAATGTTATTAATTTGTAGAGATGAACCAAAATTATCCATGGGTAATCCATCAATAAAAAATCGAACTTGATTTCCTCTAAAACCGTTAAGTGAAAAATTCATTCGAGAACCAACTCCTCCACTTTCTCTAATGCGTACTCCTGCTACTCTATCTAACGCATGTCCTAAATCTAAAGAGGTATGATGTAACTGCTTAGCATCAACAACACCTACATTATATGCTTTTTCTTTTACTTTTTTTACGATACTTTTTCCTGTTACAAGTACCTCATCTAACTCTACTGATGATTCTTCTAATTGTATTGATAATACTAGTTCTTCTCCCTCTTCTATCTTAAAAAATAGTTCCTTAGTTTTAAAGCCTACAAAAGAAACTTTAAGCACATATTTTCCTTTAAGCTTACCTTTAAAAAGAAAATGACCATTTATATCAGTTGAAACTCCTTTATTCGTGTCTTTTATAATAACTGTTGCTCCAGGAATTGGTTTTTTCCACGCATCTACTACTGTTCCGGATAATTTAGATTGTGTATATCCTACGAATAAAAATAGAAGGTTAATCGTTATAAAACTTATTGATTTCTTAAATATATTCACTTTGTTTTTATTTAGACTTAATTGAAATTAAAAACAAAATTACTCCTATAAAACTGTAAGCTTTATACGCTAAACGGATAATTAGCTACGCTAAACGGAGTAAATAATACTGATTATTAAGATGATTCTTTTAAAGCTTTTTATTTCTTTTTATTTTGAAGAAAATACTAAATGATGTTATTGAAAGTAGCAACCAAAAAGCATCTACCACAAAAATTTGTGAATATCCTTTTTGCCAAGAAATCCATAGCCAATTGCCTGTAATAGCACCATTTGAGATAGGTACTAGAAATCCTAAAATACTTCCTAATAAAAGTGATATTTTATTGGTAAAGTAATTGTCTTTTTTTACGATAAAAAGTGAGCTTAGTATAAGCCATCCCCAGAAAAATATCTGATAAATAAATACTTTTCTATTGTCTCCATTGCTGTTTGAAAAACATTTAACGGTAATAAAAACAAGAGCAGTTATTGGATATAAGCTTAAACATATAGCCATATAAATATTTACTAGCCAACTATTGAATTTACGTTTGTAATTAGGTACGCTTTTTTTATCTCTTGTAACTAACCAAATAAGTACACCAGATATGATTACAAAACAGGTGATAAAACCCAAAACCAAGTAAATTAATTTCATTCCATAACCACCAAAATCTCCAAAGTGTAATCTTTTTAAAAGATTTGTAGCTCCTTCTATATATGATAAGCTATTTTTTGAATCTTTTGTTTGTACTATATATCCATCTGAAGCTTTGAATGTGATTGATCCTGAACTTAAAAAGTTATCCTTATACTTTGGGTATCCTCCTACTTTTACATGCATATTTGCATCTCCATAATTAAATATTTCGACACTATTTAATTGTAAGCTTGGGTATTCTTTTTTTGTTTTAACTAAAAAATCATTAATAGAAATAGTTTTTTCTAATTCTACTGCTTTGTACTCATAATTTATATCTTTTTCGTAATTCAATGCTTCTGTTAAAGCTTTAGAATTATCATTAAAAATATAGTTTTGCACAGGTGCTAGCATTACCATATAACCAATAATTAGGTATGCGCCTGTAACAGCAAATATAAACTGATATGGTAGTCCTATTACACCCAGTGCAACATGCGCATCTGTCCAAATAGTTTTCCATTTCGTTTTTGGTCGAAATTGGTAAAAATTAGGTACTATTTTTTTCCAGTGAACGATAATTCCTGTTATAATTGCAAACAAAAAGAAAAAAGCTATTAAACCAGCAAAAACATACCCAGATCGTCCATAAAAATTTAATTGTGCAAAAAAATGTAGCCTGTAAAAAAATTCTCCTAAAGAATAGTTTTGGTTATAATTTGCTTTTTTAAAGGTTTTTAAATTTGTATAAAAAAAAGCTCTTTTAGGCTCTTTTTTTGGTGCCAATGTATCTTTAGACTGCCCCATTCTGGTGATTACATTTTGTCCTTCTATATTTCTATAAAAAGAAATGTCTCTACCTTTTAGGTAATACTCTTCTCCTAAATTATTTAATAAAGCATCAAAATCTCCTTCTAAAAAAAAGTTTTTTTCAACGGGCTCATTTCTTTCCCAAGCTATTATTTCATCTCTTAAAAAAGAAATAGATCCTGTAAAAAAAATTACATATAATGCTGCACTTATAACAATACCACTAATGGTATGTGTATGAAACATTATATTATATACTCTCTTAGCCATAATGGTATTTTAATATTTTATTATAATTGATTTGGATTATTTAAGTAAATGACTATAATAAATAGAAGACTAACAAGGGTATAAAGTGCCCATATTTTCCATGCACTTTTGGCTAAAAAGGCTAAAATCATTAAAACCGCCCACATAATAAATCCAAAAAAACGTAGTGTCATTATTACATTTGGTATGTTTAAAAAAGTCATTAACATGATGTGAAAGGTTTCTGTTACAACATATCCTCCTACAAAACCAGCACTTATTTTTGCAATACGCTGGATGGGTGAACTTGTCAAATATTTTTTATTTGCTGGCATAATTATTTAAGATAAACTTCAAGTAATAGTGATAAAATCATCATAACAACTAATATTGAGAATTTTAAAAAGCGTAAAGGTTCAATTAAAACAACTAAACTTGACACTAACATTAATAGAGTTAAATATGAAAATATTCCTGCGCCAAAACCTAAATATAAAATCGCGCTAGTTAAACCAATAATTAACAAGACTACACCTATATACTTTCCTTTTATTTTATTCTCATTAATCCATTTTTGAAGAGGTAAATAAAATGTTAAATCTGCTCTATTTGAAGTACTGTATAAAAAATAAAAACCTGTGAGAGCTAAACAGCCTATAATTGTTAACATGCTATTTTTTTTATAAGTTATAACTAAAATCGATTTTGTCATTTTTTATGTTAAAACTAATTTTACTTATTAAGACTAAATAAAAATAAATTATTTTTGTCTTCTGCAAAACTAATTTTTATTCGAAAATCGGGGGATACGTTAAACGGATAAAAAACATACGTTAAACGGAATAAGAAAGTATGAAGGTTACCATATATAATAATGAAGAAGCTATTTTTGATAAGCTATCTAATATTAAAAATATAAATGATAATTTTTACAAAACCTTAGTAACTAACTTTAATGAAGATAATTTTAAAGGTTGGTATAAGGAGCATGTATTTGAAAACTTCAAAATAGGTTTTGGCTCCATAAAAACTATAAAAGGCTATAAAATATCTTTTAATATTAAAGGAGAAAGTATAGAAATGTTATTTAACTTAAAAGGGAAGTTTACTATACATATACCTGAAATAGAAAGTAAGTATTTTTTTAACTCTAACTCACATAATATTAACTTTTATAGCAATACAAAAGGCTTTTTAGAGTGTGAATCTTCAGAATCTTTTATTGTACGCCTTAACTTATCTCCTTTATTCTTCATTCAGTATTTACCCGATGATATTAGGTTTGATGATTTTAAAAAAATCATTAGTGATAAAAAATTTGGTAAACTTAATTCAGAAAACTGCTTAATAAATTCAAGAATGCATTTTTTGATAAAAGAAGTTATTGCCTCTGAATGGGATAATCATTTTCGAAAAATACATATTACCTCTAAAATATTAGATCTTCTTTTATTACAACTTTATCAGTTTACACCTAGTACTCCTAAAAAAAACACAACAAAGCTAACTACTACTGAAGCTAATAAAATTGAAAGGGTTTATGAATATATACTTAATAATTATACATCTCCGCTAACCTTATCTTTGTTATGTAAAGAAATTGGCACCAATGAATATGCCTTAAAAAAAGGATTTAAAACCACATTTGGTATTACCGTATTTAAATTTATTGCTAATTTAAGAATGAATAAGGCTAAAGAACTATTATTAAAAGGCCATACCGTAAATGAGGTTTCTGAAAAGGTAAGTTATAAAAACCCACAACACTTTTCTACTGCCTTTAAAAAGAAGTTTGGTACTTCTCCTAGTAAATTTTTAAGTGAACTAAGTTTTTATGATATAAAAAATTAATAAATGTCAGTTTTTAATAAAAAAACCCGAAACTTTTTTTGTTTATTTTTTTACTAATTTACTTCTAATTAATAACTACTTGTAAGTGTATTAGCATAGCAGAAATTTTCTAGGGTTTTAAAATTTATACCCTAGAAAAGTTAAAAAGTCGAAGTTTAAATCTTTATTAAAATTAAGGAGTGCTGTTCCTACACCAATTATTCCATGCGACATGGAAAGTTGAGCATTAATATCAAACTTATTAAAAGTTGTGTCAAATCCAGCCCATTCATTATCATGTCTTTTATGTTCTTTTGTTTTTGTATACCAATAGTTTATAGAATCATTAAGAAAATCTTCTTCTAATTCTTTTCTAAACTTTTTTAGTAAAGAAGCAATTCCTAATGAACCATAAAATAAATTAGCATCTGTTAAGTATTTATTTTCATCATCTTTAAAATTAGCTGCGTTTTTTAATGTTTGATTAATTACCTCTTTGTAAACTTCTAAATTACACGCCTTAACTGCTTTATGAATTCCATAGGCAATTCCGAGATCTCCGTAATTTAAATTGAAAGAAAAAGATACGGCATCTTTAACGTTATTTGTACAAAAAGGAAAAAGAAATGTTTTGTCCTTTAACTTAGACTCAACAACATATTTTATAGCTTCATTTATTAGTTTCTTTGTCCTTTTTTTCTCAAATCCTAATCCATATAATTCAACTAAAAAATCTACAATTCCAATGACTCCATGTTTTACTCCTAACTCTACTAAATATCGCCCTTCTCTTTCAATGGTAGAAACCCAATAAATTCCAGTCGTTTTTTTATCTTTTTTTGCTAGTTTTTCTATTTTAGAAAGAATTAATGAAAATAATTCATCGTAATTTTTTCCGGAATGCTTGGCTCTATTTATAAAATAATTACCATACTTCAATATTCCTGTAACTGGGTTTAGATTGTCTTCTTTTAATTTATCTATTAAAAGTTCTTGAAGAATTGAGTCATAGTTATCGAAGTAAAATGCTACTTCTTCTTTTTTTATAACACCTTCTTTGATGTAAAAATCAAGCAGAATTCCTATTTCTATAATATCTGCTATAATATCATTTCCTTTATAGTCTTCATTTAAACCACTGATTGATTTCTCTAAAAAAGAGAGACACTTATCCTTATTATCCTTATAATGATAAAAAAGAGAAACTCCTGCTAATCCGTTAACAACTCCCATAGAAGTTAAAATTCCATAATTATTGTTAATTGATTTTTCTATTTCTAAAATTATATTATTTGTATCCATTTCTAACTTCCTAATTCTAATTGATTTTTTACTAAACTAAAATAGTCTCCTTTCTTACCTACTAATTCATCATGGCTTCCTACTTCACTTACTTTTCCTTTCTTTAACACTACTATTTGATCTGCGTGTTTTACTGTACTAAGCCTATGAGCTATTATTACAACTGTTCTTCCTTTAAAGAAGTTGAATAAATTATCATGAATCTTCTTTTCATTTTCTGCATCTAACGCTGAAGTTGCTTCGTCAAAAAACATGTAATGTGGGTTTTTATAAACCGCTCTTGCTATTAATATTCGTTGCTTTTGTCCTCCAGAAAGTCCACTACCTGAGGCTCCAATTTTTGTATCATATCCTTGAGCTAACGAATCAATATACTCATCAATATTCGCTATTTTTGCTGCCTCTCTTAACCTTTCATAATCAATTTCTTCATCTGATGTCGCTATATTTCTTTTTATTGTATCAGAAAAAATAAATCCATCTTGCATTACTACTCCACAATGTTTTCTTAGACTTCTAGGTGAAATATTTAAAATATTTTGGTCATTATAACTAATATGACCTCCTATAGAGTTATAAAACCTTAACAATAACTTCATTAATGTAGTCTTTCCACTTCCGCTTGCCCCAACGATGGCTGTAACTTTTCCGTCCGGAATGTATAAATCAATATTATTAAGAACAAAAGGAGACCTGGGACCTTCATACTGAAAAGAAACATTACTCAACTTCACACCTGTATTAGTACCATTATTTGATAACTTTAACTCAGAGTATGATTCTTTTTCTTCTGGATCTTCATTTTGTACTTCATTTAACCTTGATAAACTTAATTTTGCGTCTTGTAATGATCTTATAAAATTAATCAATTGATCTACAGGAGAATTCATCATACCTATTATGTATGAAATACTTAATAAAACACCTAAAGTCATGTCTCCGTTTACTACTAAAATTGCTGTATAAAAAGATACTAGTATATTTTTTACGTGGTTTATAAACGTGAAGCCTGATGATTGAATTTGATCTAATCTTAATATTTTTAAATTTATATTAAACAATCTATCTTGAACTGTTTTCCATTGGTTACACTTATACTCCTCAAAAGAGTTCAATTTCATTTCTGTTACTCCATTTAGTATCTCGTATATCGTTTCTTGATTGTTACTGTTTTCAATAAATCTGTTATAATCTAATATTTTTCTTTTCTTTAAGAAATAATGAGACCACAACACAGACAGAAGTGTTAATGATGTATAAATTAATAGTATTGTTATATTATAGTAAGCCAATACTCCAAAGAATACTGAAAAAGTAATCATTGAGAAAAATGTAGTTATTGATTGTGATGTTAAAAAGTATTCTATCCTATCATTATCTTGTATTCTTTGTTGAAAATCTCCGATAAGCTTTGAGTCAAAAAACTTTAAAGGTAAGTCTAGTGTTTTTAACAAAAATTCTGAAATTATTTTAATACTTATTTTGGTTCCTACGACTAATAATGACCAGTTTCTAAAGATTTCTATAACAATTACTCCTAGGTACAAACTTAGCTGAGAGAATAAAATATATTCAATATAGTTTACATCTTTTTTATCAATTCCTTTATCTATTAAGTACTGTGTTAAAAAAGGAAAAACCATATTTATTAAACTTCCTAGAAGCATTAAAACAAATACAAATACCAACTTTTTTTTATGGCTTTTAAAAAAGTCTATAAAGTATTTTAATGATATTTTTTCTGGTTTTTTAAATTCTGTATTTACGAACTTATTTTGTGGTTTTAAGAACAATGCAACTCCTTTTCCATTTTCCCCTAACCATGATTTGGAAAATTTCTCATCATTTAAATTTACAAAACCATGTGCTGGATCTGCTATTTGCCATTTCTTTTTCCTTGCTAATAAATGTGGTCTTTTATGTTCTTTTAGAACTACAAAGTGATTATTATTCCAATGTAAAATACATGGATAATTTAAATTATCTATATCTTTTAACTCTTGTAGTCCTAGAGTAGCTGAAAAAGTCTCAAAACCTAACTTTTTTGAAGCTTCATCTATTCCTAATAAAGAAACTCCTTCCTTTGTTATATAACACTTTTCTCTTAGGTAATTTAGTGATATTTCTTTTCCGTAATGACTTGCAACCATTCCTAAACAAGATGGGCCGCAATCCATTTTATCATATTGTCTAATAAGCTTCATTTTCAACTTGTTTTTGGTTATACTTTCTCTTACCAATCTCTTGGTTATAATATCTTTCTAAAATTCCATACATTATAAGTTCATGAAACCTAGGATTTGCTTGCACAAATCTATTTACATGCATGTGAATATAGCTCCATAGCAAATCATCTAAATTTTCCTTAGCTTCTATGCTCAATTGAACTTCTTTTAACGCTAAATACCTCTCTTTATATATGTTTTTTACCTCAATTTCTGGTATGTTTAATATGCTGTTTATATCTTTTACATATTTTCTAAACTTGTTGTTTACATCTTTTTTTATTGTTTTTACTTTACCATACTCAACCCAAAAACTATTAAACATAGTATTTATAATTTGATGTCTTTTAACTAAACTGATGTCAAAAACATTAAAAAAATCATCTATTGATTTTAAAATAAAAAGCCACCTTCTACTCTCTCCATTATCTTTTAGATATTTTAACATGTTTACGGTGTACTCTGAATCTATATGAAATATAGTTTCAGAACTCTCTATATTTTGCCAATAATACCTTTCCAACTCTCTGTTGTATGTTGACAAGTCTAACTTCCATATTTTTTGTTCTTCTAATAAATGTGATAATTCATTATGAATAATCTTAGACATCTCTGAGTAGTTTTTTTCATTTTTTAAATGAAATCTTAACCTTAAGTGAAAATCTGGATCGGTAAAGCGAATAAAAAACCACTTATCTATTATGCCTGATTCTTTTAATTTTGTTGCTATTCTAGAAATGTTTTCAATTAAAAGTTGATCTGAAGTTATTCTTCCTGTATAAAGCTTAAAATATACCCATTCATCACCGTAAATAAAGGTTCTCTTTACATTATTGTTTTCAATTTTATGTGTAGTAGAAATATTTTTAAATATATTTAATTCTTTTTGAGATTTAACAACTCCAATATATTCATTCGCATAGCTTTCAGGTGTTTCATTATTATGCATATCGTAAATACATTCTGTAACTCTTAAAATTTTATTTTTTTCTATTTCTTGATATAGTATGTTAAGTGTATTGTAGTTTTCAATATCAATAATCATCTTATCTTCACCACCACTAGTTATATAAATATACCTTGGGACACTTTTCTTTATTAAATCTGCTTTTAGGCTTTCTATTCCTTTGTAGTTATCTTTCTTTAATAACCATGTTGCTTTTCTTAGAATTACATCTTTACCGTATGTTAACCTTGGACAATATTCTAAATCCCCTATATTAAACCCTCCAAAGTTTATTGAATAATCATTATGACGATCTTGTGATTGTAAGTCGCATAAAAAATGATAAATAGGCAATGAATTGTAATGATAATTTTGAGCTGAGCTTAAAAAAGGAACAACTTCTTTATTCTCTTTTTTTGATCTAAGAACAATTCTATTTCTTTTCAAGCTAATGTATAAGTCATTTACATCTATAACTTTGGTATTACCAGAAGCTTTTGATATTATACTTATTTCTGCATCTCTATTTACTTTTCTTATTAGTATGTTTCCTGCTCTGTTATTAGGTAGGTGAATAACTTCTGCTACAATTTTATTTTTAAGTAACGACTTTTCAAAATCTGTTACATAATTAATAATCTCTTGAACTTCTGTATCACTATTACTAAATCTTCCTATTAGATTGGTTCCTGTTGTTCCTCCAATGTGTTTAAGATATATTTTATCTTTAGTGTATGAATAAGAAATAGAAAAGGCACCATTTTTTGCTTCATTTTCCTCTTTGAAAATGGTTAAATCTTCTTTTGCTAAATTTATTTCTTTCTTTTCAGGGTTTCGAAGTAATAAATTAAGCCAAAAATTATGAACTTTTGTTTCTACTTTTCTTTCTGATGTAACTTTTCGAACTTGTGGCATAGTCACATCATCTATTAAATCAGAAAATATTACTTCCTCTTTTAAGTGGGGTAAATACCCTATTCCCAACTCATTATCTAAAGCTTCAACTAATGCTACTTCTTTATCTTCATACCTATTATAAAAACTCCTTTTAAATACAGTTAAATTTGAATCTTCTTTTATGTTTTTTTTAGATACCTTAGATAAAACACTCATTAATTTATTTAACTTTATATCTATATTTTCTGTATCATTTATACTTTTGGGAATCTTTTTTAAATTTGAATTAATGACAAATTTTTCTTTAAAATCAACTCCTATTTTTCTTAAATCTTTAAAGATTTCATTATAAATATCTATTGAATTGAAAACTTTTTTATCTAATTCTATCAGCTTTTCTTTAACTTTTATTAATGATGAAAATATTTTTTTTAACTCTTCATCTGTATCTATTTTGGAACTATTTTCTTTATAAAAATTAATTACTTGATTTAAAAGGTCTTCTTCATTTAATGTAGCTTCAAATGAGCTTATATATATTTTTGAATTTATTAAATCTAATAAATAGGCAGTCACCTCTTCTTCTTCTACTCCATCTACTAAATTTAATATCATATTTTTTAATTCTTCAAAAGTCATTGTGTCATTTTCATGTGACACTAAGTAATCTATTAACTCATCACTATCTATTGAAGAAAGTGTGTAACTTATATTTCCTTTAGAAAATTTTGGTTCTATATACCTATACTTGTCTCCTATTTTATATATAGTATTGTTTCTTCTATATTTTACTGTTTGTATAATAATCGGATATTGATTAAGGTGATTTAATAAGTTTAGCAAATACTCTAAATCAATACTTGAATACCTCTTATACTTTTTTTCGTTATCTAAACTACTATTTGAGCTTAAAGTAGTGTAAGAAGTAAAAAGACCAAAAGGCACTGTATTTGAAACTGATCTTAAAAAGTATTTTAGTATAGCTTCGTTTATTTTTCCTCTTTCTTTCTCTTTTTTTACTACTTTTTCCCATTCTTTATATAAACTAGGAGATGATAAATAAACCGCTTCAGAGAACTCCTTATTAAAAAATAAAGAATCTATAAAACTATTTAGCTCTTTTTCTTTTTCAGGAATTTGATTGTATTTATTTAAAGATAGTAATGGTTGTCTGATTATTTTGTTTGGTAATAAACTAATATTTTTCATCTTAAAACGTTTTAAGTACTTGCTGTGTTGTTAATTCTTTTATTAATTCTAAGTTTTCTAACTTAGCTTCTATATCTTTTTCGGTATCGCATATTATGACTTCATTTACCCCATATGCTTTTTGAATTTTCTCTAATTTTTCTAAAAAAGTATATTCATTAACCGGAATAATTTTCAAGCCCTCTCTTTTGTTTTTATATTTCTTCTCTTCTTGCTCTACTTGTTCTTTTGTTTTTGAAAAAGTAACTGCTATTGCTATAGCTACTTCTGGAAGTTGCCCGTTCGTTTGATAATACTCTTCTTTATATTCTTGTAACCCTTTGAGGTCTTCATCGTATTCAAAAACATCTAAACCGTGCATTAGAGACCTACATATGTTTAATTTATTTTTTATTGCTAAATCTTTTTTCCTATAACTGTTAGATAGATACCATAAGGAAGGTGCAATTCCTTTAAATGGAGGAAGTACAATCTTGCTTTCATTGTATTTTTTTTCTTCTTCATGCAGTAGTTCACATATCGCTTGAAGGTTTTTCTCGTACATCGTATTTTCAAATGTGCTATTATTTAAATTGAAAAAATTATGTTGATGTGCGTTTTCTGGACGTCCTTTAGACAAACCAAAATCAATTCTGTTATTATAAATATTATTAAGTAGTTTATAATTTTGCGCCAAAGAATATGGCGAGTAATAACCTATTAGAGATCCTGCAGATCCTATCCTAATATTTTCTGTCATACCCGCAATTAGGGTCATTAAGATCTCTGGGTTATTGTATGGATGTACAGCACTAGCTCTGTGGTGCTCTGTAAGCCAAAATCTAGAAAAATTTAACTCATCTGCCCTACATGCATAAGTAAAAATATCTTCTATAGCATGCATTGAATTTTGTTTATTGCTAGCTGCAAACTCTAGTATTCCAATTTTTAAAATATCGTTTATCATAATAGTAGTATTTTGGACCAGTTAAATTCTTCTTCTCTTTCAAACTCTAAAAGAGATAAAGCTGTAGCCGGCAGATTATTTAAAAAATTAAGAGGATGTTCTTTTATAGTACTTTCAGTAAGAAAGTTTAATGTTTTTTTATACCAAAAGTTAGATGCTTCTTTATACTTTGAGTTTCTAGTTTTTTTATATAAGAACATGTATGTTTTTAACACTCCTGAACTCCCAAAGTAAAACCTATGATCCCAAATTCTTGTATGTTTCTCTTCTCTTTTTTCAAGGCTTTCTAAAGCTATTTTATTAGCAATAGTTAGTAGCTCATTAGTTTTAAATTTTTCATTTAATGAATATATTAATGTAGAAAAATTCACATCACAATTAGACCAGGCTAGCACAGCTCTATAATTTAAGCCTTTTTCAAACTCATCTCCTTTGTGAATACTTCTAGGCAAGTAGTATTTCTTGTCTTTGATTATTTGATATTCATTCTTTTTCATAATATTCATTAGTTTATCTAATAAATATCTTACGAAATACTCTGCTCTTTCATCATTTATATCATTTAAAACTTTTATTATCGCACATAATCCGTGGGCATAACCAATGTGCACGCCTTCTATATATGTGTATTCATTATAAAATAAAAAGTTTTTATCCTCTTTTAACTTTTCAAACAAAGCTTCTAAAACTCTATTAACATGAGGTTTGCTATCTACATAATTTAGATAAAATAAAATTCCAAAAGGACCTCTAACGAAATCATAATTATTATTTTGAATTAACTCAATAGCTTGACCTACTACTATGTTATTTATTTCTTCTAGTTGTGAATTGTAACCTTCATCTATTATTTTTTCTTCAATTAGTAACTGTAGAACATACCCTAAACCACTCAAACCATTTTCTAATGTAGAATCATACATTAAGCTAGAAACACCTTTTTCAATATTTGTAAAAACAGACTCTAAGTTTTTTTCTATTCTTTGTAAATGATCTTCTTTATTAAAAACCTTATAAAGACATAAGTAGTAATAAACAAGTCCTAACTTTCCATTTAATAAACTATCTGACTCTAAATCTTCTCTTTTTATTTTATCTATATTTTCTATTAATTTATGTGCTTCTTTCATTTTGTATGACTTTAAAATACAGCAGCAATTAAACTGCTGTATTTATTATTATTTTAATAGAGTTATATTTACTTTGCAATTTCATTTTAGTTTAAAACTTGATCTGCAGATCCATTACACGTTCCTGTATCACAAGACGCATTACATGTAAAATTTAAACAAGAAATACTTGCTGCGTCTCTAACCCCTCCTTTTAATTGAGACATTTGAGCTTCTTGAAGTTTTGTAATTGCTTCTTTATTTAACTTTAATCCTTTGTTTAGTGTGATTTTTTTCATCTTTATTTATTTTTAGACAAGGTTCTTTTAGGTTAAAAAGAACCTTGTTCTATTAATTACTATTTAATTAATAACTTGATCTTTACAAGAGTTTCTATTACAAGATTTAATACAAGATCCATTTGCACAAGTAAGACCTTCTGCTTCTCTTACTCCTCCTTTAAAAGAAGACATTTGTGAATCTTGAAGCTTTGTAATTGCTTCTTTGTTTAATTTTAACCCTTTGTTTAATGTGATTTTTTTCATCTTTTTGTTTTTTAATTAATTACTTGATCTGCTCCTCCTTTACAAGAGTTTTTATTACATGATTGTATACAAGATCCATTTGCACAAGTAGCTCCTGCTGCTGCATTTATACCTCCTTTAAAAGAAGACATTTGAGAATCTTGAAGCTTTGTAATTGCTTCTTTATTTAACTTTAATCCTTTGTTTAGTGTGATTTTTTTCATCTTTTTGTTTTTTTAATTAATTACTTGATCTGCTCCTTTACATGAATTTTTATTACATGACTTAATGCAAGATCCATTTGCACAAGTAAGACCTTCCGCGTCTCTAATTCCTCCTTTGAAGGAAGACATTTGTGAATCTTGAAGCTTTGTAATTGCTTCTTTATTTAACTTTAACCCTTTGTTTAATGTGATTTTTTTCATCTTTTTGTTTTTATTATTGTATTCGGTTAGCATTACAAGAATCCTCATTACACGACTTAATACAAGATCCATTTGCACAAGTAAGACCTTCTGCTTCTCTAACTCCTCCTTTAAAAGAAGACATTTGTGAATCTTGAAGCTTTGTAATTGCTTCTTTGTTTAATTTTAACCCTTTGTTTAATGTGATTTTTTTCATCTTTATTTGTTTTTATTATTAATGAATAACTTGATCCGCTCCTTTACAAGAATCCTCATTACACGACTTAATACAAGATCCATTTGCACAAGTAGCTCCTGCTGCTGCATTTATACCTCCTTTAAAAGAAGACATTTGTGAATCTTGAAGCTTTGTAATTGCTTCTTTGTTTAATCTTAATCCTTTGTTTAATGTGATTTTTTTCATCTTTTTGTTTTTTAATTAATTACCTGGTCTGCTGATCCATTACAAGAGTTTTCATTACAAGATTTGATACACGATCCGTTTGCGCAAGTAAGTCCTGCTGCTCTAATACCTCCTTTAAAGGTTGACATTTGAGAGTCTTGTAACTTTGTAATTGCCTCTTTGTTTAACTTTAATCCTTTGTTTAGTGTGATTTTTTTCATCTTTAAAATTTTATATTGAATTAATTATCAGTTATATTTTTAAGACTTTAACTGTTTTTCGGTCTGTAAACCTTGGCCTTGGTTATTTTATATACTCAATTATTATTGAGCCCTATTTTGTATATCTCTATTACCTGATCTATCTCTTTTTGTTCTAATATTTTTATTTCCAAATGTGTATCTTACTATAAAACTTAATGATCTTGAATCGTAATAGTTATTATAAGTTGTTTTAACATTGTTATAATAACCTGTCACAGTAGTTACACTTGTTTTTAAAATATCATTAGCATACATCACTAGGTTTAAATCTCCTTTTAGTAGTTTTAATCTAAGAGATAAGTCTAAAGGACCGTAACCTCCATGTCTTGAAACATTTTGTTTTGCTGCAAAAACATGGTAATAATTAACCCCTAGTGATAGCGTTTTTTTAGAATTTAATTTTATATAGTTCTGAGTTTGTACAAAGGCATTAAACCCTTCTTGTTCTCTAATAGTTTCAGGTATTGATGAAGACATTTTAGAATACCCTATATCTATCGTGTTGTACGAAGTCAACCATTTTAATTTATCAAAGATATACGTATCTGTTATTCCGTAATTTTCTATATCTAAATGATTATAATACGTATAGTTTACCACTTTACTTACAGGATCTAACTCTGAAATTTGCTCATACCCTTCTGTAATCTTTTGACTATATACCTTTAATTCGTTCTTTTTAGAATTAAATATTAGTTCTGTGTTAGTAATAAATGAAGGTTGTAAAAACGGATTACCTTGTATTGTTTTAAAGGGATTTACAACTATCTTAAAAGGATCTAAACTTTCAAATCTAGGTCTATTTAATCTCCTACTTACATTAAACGATAGTGACTGTTCTCCCTTTAATTTGTATGTAAGGTATAGTGTAGGAAAAAACTTAGTATATTTATTTTCGTTCGATTGGTTATTTGATTTAGAGTATGATTTAGTTACTGTGCTCTCTAATCTAAGTCCTGCTTTTGCACTAAACTTTTCTGAAATTTTCTTAGTTCCTGATACATATGCTGCATAAATATGCTCGTCGTAATTAAATACATTAGATTGATTCTCATCTAAAACTGGGGTTCCATTAAAGCTGTCATAAAACTTAAAGTCATTATTAGTTTGAGAAAAAGACACTTTACCTCCTAACTTTATATCTATTGAATTATAGGGTAACGATACGTCTATTTTTCCTGAAATATTTTCAAAATCATAATCTATACTCGTATTGTTTGAAAAAGTAGGAGTTATCGTATTTTGTTCTCTCCTTTCTCCTTTATTTTCACCTTCTTTAAACGAAGTAGACTTATAATAATCTACATCTAACGAAATCTTTTTCCCTAAACTATCTAGTTTAATTGTATTGTAAAAATTTAACGCATGGCTCTTGGCATCTTTGTTAGAAACTCCATCAGATAATAAGGAATACTTTAACTCATCCTTTAAATCGTAAATCAAATCTTTATTACCTGTCGAAGAAATTATATCTGAGTTTGTTCCTGAGTATCCTAACCCTAATTCCCATTTTTCAGTTAAAGTTTGAGTAAATGACAATCTATAATTTAAATACTCGTCCTCATATTCTGAAGGTCCATTACCCCTCCATGTTTCATTTGAAAAAAAGTTATTATTTCTAAAAATGTTTCTTTTTAGATAAAGTCCATTAGAAATATTTACAGTTAAATATGTATTTTTCTTTTTGTAATTTAGAGCTAAACTTCTTCCGTAGGAAAATAATGTTCTCTGGGTACTTGACATGCGGGCTACGGCACTCCAAAAATCTTTCTTTTCTTTTTTAAGAACTATATTAATTACTCCTCCATTTCCTTCAGCCTCAAACTCTGAAGGTGGCACTGTTATTACCTCAACTCTAACAATATCAGAGCTATTAATACTGGCTAAGTACCCTCTTAAATCATCTCCCGTCAACGGCAACATTTTACTATTAACCATCACTCTTACAAAACTTTTTCCAAGCATTGTTAATTGATCATCTCTAATAACTATATTTGGTGTTACCCTCAATACTTCTACGGCAGAACCTAACTCTTGAGCAACTGTTTTATCTATATTAAAAACTAAACGATCGTTTTTCCTAACTAATGTTTGTTTTTTACTAGTTATTATTACTTCTTTAAGTAAGCTTGTGTCCTCTTCTAAAACAATATTACCTAAATCATTAGTTGTTACATTGATTTTTTTGGTTTTAAAACCTAAAAAACTTATTTCAATAAAAAATGAAGTTTTTTCTTTTACTTTTAATCTGAACTCCCCTCTATCATCAGTAGTTACTCCATCTATAAGTTTATTATTTATAGAATCATATAAAATTACATTGGCTAGAGAAATTGGCTGTTTTTTTGTATCAACAACCACCCCATTGTACGTTATTTGTGAGAGGATATTTGTACACATTAAAAGCAAAATCATATTTAAAACCTGTTTCTTCATTTCTTTAATTTATTTTATTATACTTCAAATTTAAATGACCTCTACATCTATCTCATTACACTAAAGTGTAGTTAACCAACTGACTGTCAACAACTACACTTTTAGGTAGTTTTGATTTTTTTACTGAACTATCGTCTATTGATTTAAATATCAAATGCTTATTTTTTCTATAAAACCCTATTAAACCTGAATAAGTCATACACACAGGTATAGTCTCTGAGCCTAAATAGTTCACTGCCTCACCAACCACAGTAGCTTCTATTCCTAAAATTCTTAAAACTCTTAACAACTTACTATCACACTCAGCGAAAGCAACAGAGTTTTCTTTTTCACAAATTGGACTTATGGCACAAATCATTAGTTTTTTAAAAAGGTTTATATCACTAACCTCTTTTTTTATTGCGAATCTACCTATGTGCCAAATTGTTTTTAAAGGAGACATACCTGCAATTTCTATCGGGTTAATTCCAAATATTTTTTGAATTGGTAACTTTCTTGAGTAATCCCATCTTAGCACTCTTATAGCACCTTGAATTTCTCCTTTGTCATTTTTTGAAACAAATACTTTTGAGTTCTTAGAAAAACCTAGCTCTTCTTTATAAATAGATTGAATACTTGAATAATAATTACTTGGTAAGCTTCCTTTAGTGTGATGTTTAAAATTCTCTTTAACTATGAATTCAGCTAAATTTATCATTTCACTTGACGATAATATTTCTAAAGATTTGTTTTTAAAAGTCATAACATTGTGTTTTATACTCTCAAAACTATCTATAGACTACTGCTTTTCAATTACACAAAAGTGTAGTTAAAGCGCTGACGATCAATAAACTACACTTTAGTGTAGTTTTATTAGACATAATAATATACTTTTTAGTAGATTTGTTAGAACTCTTCAATATTTTTAATTATGGAAAACAACATCAATGATTTTTTTTCAATGAAAAACACTGTTGATAATATTTCTGAAAATGAACTTCTTAAAACATCTGATTATTTAGCTCCTATAAAAGCTTTTGCAAGAACTACTTATAAAAGTATTTATATTATTGACTATCAAAAGAAAGGATTTGAATATGTTTCTGATAACCCCTTATTCTTGTGTGGTCATACATCTGAAGAAGTAAAAGAAATGGGATATGCCTTTTACTTTAAGTATGTTACACCTCCCGATTTAGATTTACTTTTAAAGATAAATACAGTAGGGTTTGATTTTTTTGAAAAACTGCCTATTGAAGAAAGATTATTCTACACAATTTCTTATGACTTTAATATCAAAAATCAAGAGAAAAAAACCATTTTAATAAACCAAAAATTAACTCCTTTATTTTTGAATAATGATGGTAAAGTTTGGAAAGCTATATGTATTATATCTTTATCTACAGAACAACACTCTGGAAATATCAAAATATACAAACAAGGAGACAACAAAATGTTTACTTATAATCTAGAAGGTAAATATTGGAAAACAGAAGAAAAAATAACACTTACAAATAGAGAAAAAGAAATATTACAGTATTCTGCAAGAGGTTTTAAAATCAATGAAATAGCTGAATCTATTTTTGTATCTCCTGATACTGTTAAATTTCACAGAAAAAAATTATTTGACAAATTAGAAGTTGCTAACATAACAGAGGCAATTTCTTTTGCTACCAATAATAGACTTATTTAACTATTAATTGACGACAAGTAAAACTCAGGAAATTTTTTCACAGGTTTCCCCACTGAAATATTAAACAGCAAGTGCGTACAAATAGACGCTACTAACCATGAGGCTACAGATAGTTGAGGAGGAGGTAATACTTCCTTCTCTTTTTTATATTCTTCTATAACATCTTCTATCCATTTCTGAGGCTTTCCCCAAAACTTCATATAACTTACTGCGTATTCTACCATTTTTACTTCGTTAAACTTCTCTTCTTCTTTGGCTATTGATTCTAACGATAAACTATCTGGTGTGATTACAGAAACTAAAGCTCCCCAGCCTAAATTATATGGATGAATAATTGGCACCCCTTTATCTCTACAAATCTTATCAAACATTAATGGTATGTCAGACGTAAAATCTAAAGCATTTACCGCTACTTTATGTCCTTCAATTATTGAATGTATATTTTCTTTTGTAATAAAACAATTATGAACCGTAATATCTGCTTTCGGATTAATTGATAACAATCTTTTAGAAAGCGCTTCAACTTTATCCGTTTTAATATCATCTTCAGTATAATTTTGCCTATTCAAGTTTGATAGCTCAACCTCATCACCATCAACTATAGTAATTTTTTCAAAACCTAACCTTAATGCACATTCAGCAATATTACTACCTATACCACTACCGCCTAATAAGATTGGATAATTCTTTATCAGTTCTTGCTCTTCTGGTTTAATATATATTCTATTTCTACTATACATTGATTTTTTCTAAGATTTATTTAAACAAAAATAATTAAACATACCTAATCAAATCTTACACTAAAGTGTAGTTATTAAAAGATTAAAGCTCATACTATTTTTTAAAACAAAAAAACCTTGGAACTACATGATTCCAAGGTTTTACAACTAACTCTACAAATCTAACATACTTGCTTAACAAGAATGCTATTCTTTTAATAAGACTTCATCAAAAAATTTGTCTTTAAGTTTTTGATAAGCTTCTAAATTATTTTGATAATTCTCACGTAACCTATCGTACTCTTCTAAATAAGCCATATCGCACTGTATATCGTCACATTCTGCTACATTTACATAGGTATTTGAATATGATAAAACAGTTTTATAAAGCTCATTATTTACTTTTTTTCTCTTAGAAAAGAGTTCTAGTATTTCTTTAGAAATAGTTTTATTGACTAAAGAGTATTCATGCAAGCTTAAAAGGTTCTCAATCTCTTTATTAATATACTGTAACTGATCTACCCATCCTTTTAATTCTACATGGTTGTATTTATGTACTACATCTATATCGCTACCGTGATTATTAAGTGTCATTTTTTTATCTTTAAATTAAGGTGCTGAAACTTTCGTTCTTTTTTTCTTGAACTACTTTTAAAATTTTAACTTCTTTCTTCCCTCCTGGTAAATCCCAATGAACTACATCATTTAGAGCATAACCAAATAAAGCTATACCTATTGGCGTTAAAATAGAAACCTTGTTGGTTTTCAAATCCTTTTCAGTTGGTCTTACAATCTGAATAGTTTTTTCCCAAACATCTCCAGAAGCTATAGTCACAACAGTATTTAAGCGTATGACATCATCAAACATTTGTTCTTCATCTAAAATTTTTGCTGTTTTTAACTCCTCAGCAAACTTGCCTAATGATGTTTGTACTTTACTTTCTTCAGTATGCGCTGAAACATTAAGTAAACTCTTAATGTACACATACTCTTTTTTCTCTAAAACTAAACTTCCGTGTTTCATTTTACTCCTTTTTATGGAAAAATACCTCGTTGAACATACGCTTTTTCAATACGTTGTATCGCTATACAGTAAGCTGCTTTTCGCATATCAACACCTTCTAACTTAGCATAATCTGAAACTCTAGTATAGGAGTCTTTTAGCTTCTTGTCTAATCGCGTAATTACTTCTTCCATATTCCACAACTCTCCGTTACGGTTTTGAAGCCACTCGAAATAACTAGTGATTACTCCTCCTGAATTACATAGTATATCAGGAATAATTGTTACTCCTTTTTCTAAAAGAATTTTTTCTCCTTCAACATTTATAGGTCCGTTTGCTCCTTCAGCTATTAAATTAGCTTTGATTAAGTGTGCATTATCTTCAGTTATCTGATTACCCAATGCTGCTGGTATACAAATATCACAGTCAGTAGCAAAAAAATCTTCCTTCTCTATTGCTATTGATTCTGGGTACTCTACCAAACTTCCATTATTAGCTTTTGTATAATTGAAAAGGTCATCTACTTTAATTCCGTTCGTATTTTGAATACTTCCGTAAGCATCTTGAACCCCTATCATTTTTGCTCCTTCTTGTTCTAAAAAGTAAGCCGCCCAATACCCAACGTTTCCAAACCCTTGAACAATAAAAGTTTTTCCTTCTAAAGTTTGGTTATTTTCTTCTACCCAAAACTTGATGGTTAAGAAAACTCCATAACCTGTAGCTCTGTCTCTTCCTTCTAGACCTCCACTACCTATTGGTTTTCCTGTAACTACATGTTGATTCATTGAACGTTCAGCTGGTGCTTTTGTGCTCATATAGGTATCAGCCATCCACGCCATTGTTTGAGCGTTTGTATTAACATCTGGAGCAGGAATATCATGCTCTGGTCCAATATTATCTCCTAATGCAAACGTAAAACGTCTGGTAATACGCTCTAATTCATCTTTTGAATATTTTGCTGGGTCTATTTGAATTCCTCCTTTACCTCCACCGTATGGTAAGCCAGCAAGAGATGTTTTCCATGTCATCCACATAGCTAATGCTCTGGCTGCATCAATATCTACCGTTGGATGGTAACGTAAACCTCCTTTATATGGTCCCAAAGCATTGTTATGCTGTACACGATATCCTTGAAAAATTTCAACGTCTCCATTATCCATCTTTACAGGAAAATTAACAATAATTTCGTTATTCGTAATGCTTAATATTTTACGAATATTAGGGTGTAAACCAATTTGATCAGACGCACTATTAAATTGCTCTAGTACATTATCAACCATCCCTCTAGCATTCTTTCGCTTCACTGGTTTTTTTAATTCCTTAGTTAAAGTCATCTCACTTATGTTTGAATTTATGTTGCTTTTAATTTTTTCTGTTTTTATACAGCTTGCATTTCTTTTTCTATAATGACTGCCTGTTTTTTTTCTTTTTTTACATCTACCTCATTATACTCACTACACGACCATACCTTTTCTTTAAATTTGGTTAACACACATATATTTATCTCTGTACATGATGGACAAATATTAAAAGGGTTAGCATTCATAAATTATATTTATTTTATTCTCTCTCTTAAAAGCAAATGATATACCGTTAATGATGCCAAAAAAAAGAAAAACTCCCAACCCCTTGCAAACAAGAGGCTCTGGAAGTTTTTATAAATTTTTACTTAAAATAAAAGCGGGTAATTTCTCCTCAAGTGGAGAAAAAACACCCAGAAAAATTTTTGTTATTCTTTCAGCTTTTCTCGTAATGTCTTACGGTCTATTTGAAGAATTTTTGCTGCTTTTGTTTTATTGTTATTAGTAGCATTTAGCACATGTTGTATGTGACGTTTTTCCATTTCTTTTAAAGATATTAATCCTTCTTCTGAAAAATCGACATTATATTTTAGCGAATCAGGTAAATGCTCTACTTCTACTATACGATCACACATAATTACCGCACGTTGTATTATATTTTCTAACTCTCTAATATTACCTGGCCAATTATATCTTTGTAGTATAGCTAAAGCTTTAGGACTTATTTTTACGAACCTATCTTTATATTCCACCCCATATTTAAACAGAAACTTTTCTACTAACATAGAAATATCTTCTTTCCTTTCTCGTAAAGGTGGCACCTCTATTTCAACTACTGTCAACCTATAAAACAGGTCTTCTCGAAATGTTCCTTTTTGAATCATTTCTTTTAAATTATTGTTGGTGGCAGCAATAATTCTAACATCTACTTTCTCTGCTTTTTGAGCTCCTACCTTCACCACTTCTTTTTCTTGTAAAGCCCTTAATAACTTTGATTGTACATTTAATGAAGCATTTCCTATTTCATCTAAAAAAATAGTTCCTCCATTAGCCGCTTGAAAAAAACCATTTCTGTTACCATCTGCTCCAGTAAAAGCTCCTTTTATATAACCAAACAACTCAGACTCTAATAAATTCTCAGGAATTGCTCCACAGTTTACCGCTATGTATGGACCTTTAGCAAATTTTCCTTCATAATGTATTGCACGTGCCACTAACTCTTTACCAGTACCACTTTCTCCCTTAATAGAAACTGTTGCTTTATTGTTTTTTACTCGATCTATTATTTGAAAAATTTCATTAATCTTTTCTGAAGCCCCTATCATATCTCCATAAAAATCCTTTTTATCTTTTTCTTGAGTAGTTTTTTTATGACTTTTTTCTGCTTTTTTTAAAGCATCATCCATTGCCGATTTCAACTCATCTTTTGTAAATGGCTTCGTTAGGTATGCTACTACTCCTGACTTAATGGCTTCTAATGAATCTTGAACAGATGGATATCCTGTTACTATAAGTTTAGGTAACTTTGGATAGTGTTCTGAAACAAATTTAACAAGTTCAAAACCATCCACTTCTGGCATTTTTAAATCGGTTATTAGCAAATCAATTGGTGTATCTCTTAAAATTGTAACTGCTTCTTTAACCGATACTGCCTTGTAAGTGTGATAATTCCAAGATTGTAAATGTCGATGCAACAATTCTAAGATATGAACATCATCATCTACTATTAATATATTTTCTTTTTTTAACGGCATTTCTTTTATTTTGGTAACCTAACCTCAAAGATAGCACCTTTTTCAATGCCATTTTTAGCTGTTATTGTTCCTTTATGACTCAATACAATACCATGCACAACACTTAACCCTAACCCTGTTCCTTCTCCTGTTGGCTTCGTTGTATAGAAAGGCTGAAATACTTTTTCAAGACCTTCGTCACTTAATCCTATCCCTTCATCAGAAATTCTTAATATCACTTCTTTATCTGTTTGAAATGTTTCAATAGTCACCAGTCCATTTTTAGGTGAAAAGTAAATAGCATTAATAATAAGATTGAAAATAATCTGAGTAAGTTGAACTGTATCTGCCCGTAACCACAACTCAGATTCTTCCACTTTCACTAGGTATTTTACAGACTGTCTTCTAAAAGTAGCATCCAATAAGTTTATTGCATCTTTTATACTCGGAATAATGTTTACTTTTTTCATTTCTTGTGGCATTTCACAAGCAAAATACATGAGTTTTTTTACTACTTCTCTTGAAAAAATTGTACTTTGAATAATTTTATCTACATCTGCCAAAGCCTTTTCATTACTAGACATATCTGCTTTCAATAATTCTGAGTAACCTAAAATATTAGCTAGCGGGGTATTTAATTCATGGGCAATACCAGCGGTTAATTCTCCTAAGATTGATAAACGATCGGCGTGTTCCATTTTACGCCTCATCGACAGCTCATTGTTCTTTATTTCAATACGCTCTAAAAGTCCCCCTATTTTTATAGCAACTGTATCAAATAATTCTTTTTCCTCTTTTAAATATAGATTATCCTTAAGTTCTTTTCCTTTTATAAATGCTGATATTTTTCCTTTAGGTATATTAAATACCAGAATAGTACTTGAAATTATACAAAGCTCTTTCTTTGTTTTACTTTTCTCTTCAGAATACTCTTCTATACCGATAAAAACTTGGGTGCTTTTTGGAAACTGTAATGCTTTTTTTAAACTTTTCGTTATTGCTTTTAAAGTTACATCAACTTGATCAAGATTAGCGTTTATTATTAAAGATGTTACCTCATAAAGACAGGTTAACTCTTTTATACGCTCTTTTAGTTCTTTTTCTGTTGTACTTACTGACCTCATTGATTAGTTTTTATTAAGCTCTGATAAACTCTTGCTCTTTCTGGGAATAAAAATACAAAATAACTCTCCTTTGCTCACTTTGTCTTTAAAAACTCTTACATTATATATTCTTTTTTATGCTTTACCTATTTTATGTAAATTCGTAGTTATGGAATTACTTTTTATAGGTTTGGCAGGAGGAGCCATTATATCCTATTACATTTTTAAAAAATTCACCTCAGTAAAAAGAAAAAATTTGACCGAAAAACAATCGGTAGTTTTGTTAGATAAAATAAAAAAAGTATCTAAATTAATTACTGTTGAAGGAGAATTTGCCGAAATATATCACCATGAAAACACCAAAGAAAAATTTTTAGGACTTGTTACCAGTAAGAAAAAAGCCATTATTCTAATTAATGCTAAAGTGCATATTGGTTTTGATTTTAGGAAAATAAAAATGCATACAGATACTAAGAAAAAAGTATTAGTTCTTTCTGAATTTCCTCAACCTGAAGTATTTTCAATAGAGCCTAATTTACGTTTCTATGATATTCAAAACGGATTACTTAACAAGTTTAGTTCTGAAGATTTAACTGAAGTAAATAAAGAAGCGAGAGAACACATTCTTCAAAAAATACCTGAAAGTAATTTAATGCAAACAGCAAACAAAGAAGCCCTAGAAGCAGTTACCTTAATGCAAAATTTAGTGGAAACTATTGGATGGAAACTAGACTACACTGCTTTAAAAATTCCTGAATCAACTCAAAATTTAATTGAATAATGAATATTGAAGAATTTCGTAACTATTGCATTACCAAAAAAGGAGTAACTGAACATTTTCCGTTTGATGATAATGTTTTAGTATTTAAAGTAATGAATAAAATGTTTGCTTTATCGGGTTTAGATAGTTGGGAGCAACATGAACCTAAAATTAATTTAAAATGTGAGCCTGAGCGTGCTTTAGAATTACGAGCTGAATATGAAAGTATTAACCCAGGATTTCATATGAGTAAAAAACACTGGAACACAGTTACTTTGAACAATGATGTTTCTGATACTTTTGCTTTTGAATTAATTAACCATTCATACGAACTTATAGTGAAAGGATTAACAAAAAAACTTCAAGAAGAATTACGAAATTTATGATAGAACAAGATAGTTTAGAATACTCCTTTGAACTTATAACTCCTAACTCTACAGAATTAAACTATAAACTGACAAAAGAATATTTTAAAGAAGGTAAGTTTAAGAGTGAAGAAAACTTTTTTCAATTAGAGTTTAAACAAGGATCAAAGTTAAAAAACGGACTTGTTCTCAACCCTCTTAAATGGAAAAGTCAATTTCAAATAACTTTTGACAACAATCTAGTTTTTGTAAAAGGACTTGTTGATCCTTCTAATCAGTTTGTTTCACAAGCAGAAATAAATTGTTGGAATAGATTCATCACAAACTTTAAAAACAGTCTTTTACAAAGAAAAAACTTATTCATACTTAACAAAGAGTTTGTAAAAACTTCGAAAAAATCCACGTTGAGTTATATTTCTTACGGTATAGTCTTAACAGTTTTACTTCTAGTAATAATAGGATTCACTGCCGATTACTTTAAGTTAAGTCTCACTCAAGTAGTCATTCCTTCTTCAGCGATTACTGCAATTGTGATTTTCTTAATTCAACGAAAAATGAATCAAAATAAAATCAGCTAACATGCTCAAATCTGACCTTAGAAAACTATACAAACAAAAGAGAAATACGCTTACTCAAACAGAAAAAGAAAAATTACAAGAGAGCATTTACCAACAAATATTCGAGTTACAAACTGATGATATTCATACTGTACATTTGTTTTTATCCATGCGAAAGTTCAATGAAATAGACACGAAGCCCATCATTGATTTTTTTAGAGGCAAAGGAAAAAGAATTATTGTTAGTCGTTGTAATTTCGAAGATGATACTCTTTCACATTTCTATTTTGAAAAAGACACTGAGCTAGAACTCAATAAATTTGGAGTTCCAGAACCTATAAATGCGGAAGAAGCTAATGTAAAAGATATTCATTTAGTTTTTGTTCCTATGTTAATTTCTGACGAACAGAACTATAGAGTTGGTTACGGAAAGGGCTTTTATGATCGATTTTTATCTGAATGTAGAGAAGATACTCGTACCATTGGACTTAACTTCTTTCCCCCTATCAAAAAGATAAAAGATACTCATAAGTTTGACGTTCCATTAGACTTTGTGATATATCCAAAATAAAAAAATCCCACATCTAGCGGGATTTTTTTATTTTATATAAACTAACGACTATCCGTTCATTGAAATCAAGAACTCCTCGTTATTTAAAGATCTTTTAATTCTATCTTGAATAAACTCCATTGCTTCAATAGGGTTCATATCAGCTAAATACTTACGTAATACCCACATACGTTGTACAGTCTTTTCATCTAATAATAAATCATCACGACGTGTACTCGACTTAATTAAGTCAATTGCAGGGTAAATTCTACGATTAGCAATATTACGCTCTAATTGTAACTCCATATTACCCGTACCTTTGAATTCTTCAAAGATAACCTCGTCCATTTTCGAACCAGTTTCAGTAAGTGCAGTAGCAATAATAGTTAAAGAACCACCATTTTCAATGTTACGAGCTGCCCCAAAGAAACGTTTTGGTTTGTGTAATGCATTAGCATCAATACCTCCTGATAAAATCTTCCCAGATGCTGGTGCCACGGTGTTGTATGCTCTTGCTAAACGTGTAATAGAATCTAATAAAATTACTACATCATGTCCACACTCTACTAAACGTTTTGCTTTTTCCAACACAATATTAGCCACACGAACATGTTTATCCGCTGGTTCATCAAAAGTAGATGCAACCACCTCACCACGTACACTACGTTGCATATCAGTAACCTCTTCTGGGCGTTCATCAATTAATAAAACAATCTGATAAACTTCAGGATGATTTGCTGCAATTGCTTTTGCTACATCTTTTAACAATACTGTTTTACCCGTTTTAGGTTGCGCCACAATCATACCACGTTGTCCCTTTCCTATTGGAGAAAACAAATCAATGATTCTAGTTGACAATGAACTTCCTTTTTCTGCTAAGTTAAACTTTTCATTAGCAAATAATGGTGTTAAGTGTTCAAAAGATACACGATCTCTTACGATGTTAGGATTTAATCCATTAATTTTTGATACTCTAATTAACGGGAAGTACTTTTCTCCTTCCTTTGGAGGACGTACGTTACCTCTAACTGTATCACCTGTTTTTAATCCAAATAACTTTATTTGAGACTGTGACACATAAATATCATCAGGTGATGATAAATAGTTGTAATCTGAAGAACGTAAAAAACCATATCCATCAGGCATCATTTCTAAGACACCTTCACTTTCAATAATACCATCAAACTCAAAATCAGGGTCACGGTACTTATTCCCACTTTTATGATGCTGCTTATTAGTATTCTGGTTTTTATTATGCTTATTACCTCTATTATTGTGGTTTTTATTATGCTGCTGCTTTTGCTGTTGAGGTTGTTGCTTTTTATCCTCTGAAGCTTGAACTTGCTTCTTCTCTTCTTGTCTTTTCTTAGGCTTATTAACAACTTCCTTTTTTTCTGGAGTTACTTTTTCTGGAGTTTTTTTCACTTCAGTTTCGTTAACAACCTTTTCTGGATTTTCTGCAGTAGTTTTAGCTTCTGTTTTAGCTATTCTTTTCCTTTTAGGCTTGTCTGCTTTAGGTGCAGCAGGTTTAGGTTTAGCCTCATTAGCACTTGCTTCTGCTTGCGCATCTAAAATTTTGTATACTAAGTCTAGTTTTTTTAGTTGACTAATCTTTGTTAATCCTATTGATTTGGCAATAACTTGTAAATCAGCTAATTTTTTAGTTTTTAATTCCGAAATATCGAACATTCGTTAAATAATTAAGTTACTAAAATTCCTTATTTGTAAAGAATTGTTTTGTATTAAGTTTTGTTTTGAGTGCTAATTATATAGGGGCTATATAATAATTTTGTGCGGTTACATACAAGGCAAATATATACAAATATTTTAACTTCTAATATTTCTTTTTAAAAAAAGAAGTATTACATTTGCTACCCGATAAAAAATTATGATACAAAGAATACAATCTATATACCTATTAGTAGCAGGAATTATCTCTGGAGGATTGACTTTTATAGTTAGTCTTTGGAGTAACTCCCAAACTAATCCTATTTATGTTTTAGATTTATTTTCTGGGAACTCAATCTTACAAAAAAGTATTCCTGTTTTATTTTTTATTTCGGCTTTAGTAGCTATTGTAACAATATTTCTATTTAAAAATCGTCAGTTACAATTTGTACTAAACCGGTTAAACATATTGATAAACCTTTTTTTATTAGGACTATTGATTTATTTATCACAAACATTATCTGGAGAAGCTTTGGTTTCTGAGAAAGGTATTGGGATGTTCTTTCCTATCATTGTTATTTTGCTATTAGTTTTAGCAAATAGAGCCATTAAGAAGGATGAAGATCTTGTAAAATCTGTAGATAGATTACGATAAACCTAACATCTTAGTATATTTAGTGCGAAAAAAACCGAGAATTAAATCTCGGTTTTTTATTTTTGATTCCGTAGGCTATTCAAGCCCTCTAGCTTTAAATGTTAAAGAAATGTTAAAAAAAACTCAGGGTTTTCCCTGAGTCACTAATAAAACAATTAGGGATACTGTGTATTGTACACACTCTTTTAACCTCATAAATTTGTAACTGTAATAACAATCATGAATTACAACAAGATAAAAGTTCACATAGCAGATGACCATAAGATATTAATAGACGGTGTCATTGCTTTATTAAATACTGAAGATAACATTGAAGTTGAAGGCTATTCTTTAACTGGTAAGCAAGTAGTAAATTGGTCTTCAAAAAACACAGCTGATGTATTAGTTTTAGACATAAACATGCCTGAAATGGATGGTATTGAAGTTTTAAAAACGTTTAGAAAACGTAATACAACTATTAAAACAATAATTCTTTCTGGTTTGAGTGATCCAAAACTTGTTCAAGAAATGATTGCATTAGGAGCCAATGGTTTTGTTGATAAAAGTCGAGCTAATGAGCAAATAATTGACGCTATAAAAGTCGTTCACAATGGTATACAATACATTAGCGAAGACATTAAAGTAAAGTTGTTAGACTTATATGCTTCAGATGCAAAAGACGAAGATGAACCAGAGTTTTTGCATGGAGATTTAACCGAGAGGGAAATTGCTGTATTAAGATTAATAGCAAAAGAAAAAAGCTCTAGTGAAATAGCAAAAAAACTAAATGTTAGTATTAAAACAGTAGAAACATATAGAAGTAATTTATATAAAAAATTAAAAGTAAAAAATGTAGTAGGTTTAGCGATGTATGCTGTGAGAAACAAAATAGTGTAAAGACATAATCAACCCTTCAAATTTTCTTTAGTCCCCCAGATTAAGAAGAAGCCCCCCGAGTCTATTCACTTCATGCATCGCTAATCAACTGCTACTAATAATAAACCCAATAGCGATGTACGCGTTATTTAACATAGTATAGAAAACCCCTTCATTTTGTTTTCTTTTATCCCCTAAGAGATATTGTCCCCCGTCTCTTAACATCTATCCTAAGTACATCGCTATTTTTAAAAAAAATCTAATCTCAATAAATATACAAGTCATGAAAAACTTTACTCCTTATTTACTAGCTTTGAGTCTTAGTGTTATTTTTGCTTCTTGTTCTTCTAACGAAGCAGAAGTTATAGAGAATAATCCAGAAAGTTTATTACAATCATATACACTTAAAAGAGATGCAACTGGGGCCTACTCTATTGATTTTAATACAGCTAATAATACCGATGTAACTACATTGACTAATACAGACAATTCTAAAGAGATTATTTTAGCTGAAACTGCACAAAAAACATCTACAAAACACTCTAATGATTTTTCTATTGAAAACAATCATTTAAAAATTGGTTTCCTAGAAACCAGGAACGGAAAAAGGACTAATATTTACATTGAAGACGAAAATATTACCTTTGCTAAAGGAATTACAGAATTTTTAAATTCGTATAGTATTACAGCAAATGGAGATGGTACTTATAAGTTAGATTTTACTGTAAATAATAATGTAACTACAGACTTCGTATACAACAAAGAAACAGAAACCTACGAAGTGCATTTAGCCAACGGAGAATCAGTAGTAGAGAACAGGTTTTCGAGACAGTTACAGGTCAATTCCTCTAACTTGATTAAGTTAAATTTTGTAAATCATAAATATTTAAGTAGAGGCGAGGAATCTACCATAGTAGAAAAACCTAAAGTAGTATGGGACATAGCCTCTTAATCAAAAATTTTGGACTTTAGAAAAAACATATTTTCTCTTTTTTTTATAATTCTTCCTGCTTTATATATAAAAGCAGGAACATGTAATTATTTTGTCTATTTTCAGGAAAATAAACCATCAAATGAAAATTCAAGGTATGATAGTGCTTTAAAATTGTACAATAATGAAGAGTACTCCAAAGCACTCGAGCAATTATTAGATTTATCTCAATCAGTGAGCGGAAAAAATTTAGAGATGGAATACAAATGTTTGTTTCTAATAGGAAACATTTTCAAAAAAAGAAACAATCATGAAAAGGCCCTAAATTTCTTTAATCAATCATTAAAAATCTTGACGAAGAAATCCTTAATCGACAGTAATGATTATAATAAATTTCCGAATGACACAACATTAGCTAATACCTATCTAAGAATAGGTGTACAATACTCTATACTAGGTATCAGAGACAGCTCTAAACTTTATTACAGAAAAATTACAGAATTAGATCCACTCAATAAAAACTTGACCTACATAAAAGGAAAAGCATATAATAATCTTTCAGCAACTTACATACAAGAATCAAATTATGAGCTTGCGAAAGAATACATCAAAAAATCTATTGAAATACATAGGCAGAATAATAAAAGGTTATCAGAATCAAAAGCCCTTACCAATTTAGCCAATATCATATTGAATGAAAAAAAATATGAATTAGCTAAAAAGACATATTTTGAAGCAATAAACATAATAAGAAACGATAGTAGCCTAGATGCAATAAAACACAAACAAGACATATATTATAATATTGCATGGGCATTGTATTTATTGAAAGATTATAAAGCCTATGAATATCAAGAAAAGTCCTACATAATAAAAGATACTTTAACTGATAGAGAAATGCGAAGAATTGTTAAAGGAGTTTTTGAAAAACATAAAGTTGACTTAGAGAAACAAAAAGTTAATTTAGTCGAAGAACAACGTAAACTAGAAGAAGCACAAGAAGCTAAAACCTCTATGCTCTTTGGTGCTTTAAGTTTTTTAGTATTAATTGTTTCAGGAGTAATTATATATAACTATAAACTTCGTCAAAAAAACTTACGCCTCAAGTTATCTGAAAGTAAACTTATACAACAACAAAACCTTGAGAAAGTAAGATCCGAAGCTCAAATTAAGATTCTTAATGCTACGATTGACGGAAAAGAAACTGAACGAAAACTTATCGCAGAAATATTACACGATAATGTTAGTGCTTTACTTTCATCTGCTAATATGCATTTAACAGCCACAAAAAAACAATTTAACGGAGGTACACCACAAGAAATAGAAAAAACACAAGCTATTATTTCAGAAGCCTCTCAAAAAGTTAGAGACTTATCTCACAACTTAGTTTCTTCTATCCTTTTAAAATTTGGGCTAGAATATGCTATTAAAGATGTTGTTAAAAAATATTCTAATAGCCAATTGAAGCTTGAGGTTTCCGCAAAAAACATCAATAGATATAATCAAGAATTTGAAATAAAAATATTTAATGTGATTCAAGAATTAATCAATAATATCTTGAAACATAGTAAAGCCAAACATGCACAAATAGATTTAAAAGAAGAGAAGAATCAACTAACCGTTCTCGTTAAGGATGATGGGGTAGGATTTTCTACCTCGTCTTCTTCTTTTTCTGATGGTATTGGACTTAACCAAGTTGAAGCTAGAGTTCACATGATGGATGGCAAACTAACCATAAAGTCTCAAATAAATGTAGGCACTACAATACAAATTATAGTTCCAATATTAAGAAAAGAAAACAACTTTAACAAGTTAACCTCTGTTAGCTAATTCAATAATTTCCATATTTTTTATATTACTATTACCTATTTCAAAACGTAGCATCGTTCTAACTTTATGAAATCCATGATTTCCTGCTGCTCCTGGATTTAAATGTAACAAATTCAGATTCTTATCATACTGAACTTTTAATATATGCGAATGTCCACAAATAAACAGTTGTGGTGTATTACTTTTTAACTCTTCTCGAACCCTTTGATTATATTTATTCGGATAGCCTCCAATATGAGTTATCCAAACCGAAACGCCATCTATTATAAATTTATTATCTAACGGAAATTCTGCCCGAGCACTTTTATCATCAATATTTCCATATACTGCTCTCAGTGGTTTTAGCTTTTTTATACTATCAGTAACTTGTAGGTTTCCAATGTCACCTGCATGCCAAACCTCATCAGCTTGTTTTACAAACTTTAAAATTTGTTCATCTATAAAACTATGTGTATCGGAAAGTAATAAAATTTTCTTCATTGAAACAAAACTAATAAAAATCAAACCAACACATTATTAACTTATAAGTATTTTAGTAAAACTTAAAACATTATTTTACCTCATATCTAGTACATTTCAAGTTATAATTTTATAATTTAGCTATTTAAAATCTTTACACTTCTTGAGGTATTTCATTGAATTAGCATACAACGGAAAAAATTATCATGGATGGCAAATACAACCACACGCAATATCCGTTCAAGAAAAAATAAATAAGGCTATTAGCACTATTTTAAGAAAAGAAATAATTATCGTAGGTGCAGGAAGAACAGATGCTGGCGTGCATGCATCTCAAATGTTTGCTCATTTTGATGTAGAAACCCCACTAAACAGTAATTTCACCTACAAGTTAAACGCTATTTTACCTAATGACATCGTTATCTTTAATACTCAACTAGTACATAACGATGCTCATGCTCGTTTTGATGCACTTAGTAGAAGCTATGAGTACAAAATTTGGCTAGGTAGAAATCCTTTTTTATTAAATACTACTTGGCAATTACACCACCAGCAATTAAATATAGAGTTAATGAATAAAGCCGCTGCAACTCTATATGATTATGAAAATTTTGAATGCTTTTCAAAAGTAAAGACAGATGTACATACATTTAACTGTACTGTAACCAATGCTAAATGGATTAAAAATGGTAATGAGTTAACGTTTCATATCAGTGCCAATCGTTTTTTAAGAAACATGGTTCGTGCTATTGTTGGAACTTTAATTGACGTTGGTTTAGAAAAAATAACTGTAAATGATTTCAAAAAAATCATAGAAAGTAAAAATCGAAGTAAAGCAGGCGTATCTGTTCCTGCAAAAGGTTTATTTTTAACAAAAGTAAAATACGAATATATATAGTGAGTAAAACAACAGGAAAAGCATTCGATATTAAAATTTTTGCACGACTAATGAGTTTTGCAAAAAAGTATCGCATACGATTTATAATTGCAGCATTATCTACTATTTTACTAGCAGGATTTGCTGTGCTAACCCCTGTCATTTTAATGGCAGCCATAGATGACTTTATTACAAACAAAGATTTTTCTAGACTATTGTATTTCACAATAGCCATGATTGTGGTTTTATTAATTCAAGTCTTTTTCCAATTTAGTTTTATTTACTACGCTAACTGGGTTGGACAACATATTATTAGAGACATAAGAGCTATCACTTTTAGAAAAATACTCCAATTTAAAATGGGATATTTTGACAACTCTTCAGTAGGTAAATTAGTAACTCGTGTTGTTTCTGATATAGAAACTATTGCTAATTTTTTTACACAAGGTGTTTTTATGATCGTTAGCGATGTTTTGAAAATGATTGTGGTAATAGTCGTAATGCTATATACCAATTGGAAACTAGCAATAATAGCACTTGCAACCTTACCTGTTTTAATTTATGCTACTAAATTATTTCAAATAGCCATAAAATCTACTTTTCAAGATGTAAGAAACCAAGTAGCAAACCTAAACAGCTTTGTTCAGGAAAGAGTTACGGGAATGAAAATAGTTCAGCTTTTTAATAGAGAAAAGATAGAGTATAAAAACTTTATTGATATTAATAACAAACATAAAAAAGCACATGTTAAAACAGTTTGGTATTATTCTATTTTTTTTCCTATCGCAGAGATTTTATCTTCAATTGCAATAGGTTTAATTGTTTGGTATGGTGGTTTACAAGTAGTTGAAAACAAAGCTGCAAGTGTTGGTGCCATTATTGGTTTTATAAAAATGGCTCAAATGCTTTTTAGAC
Organism: Tenacibaculum mesophilum; assembly: GCF_003867075.1. NCBI lineage: Bacteria > Pseudomonadati > Bacteroidota > Flavobacteriia > Flavobacteriales > Flavobacteriaceae > Tenacibaculum > Tenacibaculum mesophilum. The sequence continues at coordinate 1,659,520 of NZ_CP032544.1, forward strand.
CCTTAAGACAAATAGCTGACAAATTTAATCAGTTACAAATGGGGATTGTTGCTGGTGAACGTGTTTTTAACATAATAGACACAGAGAGCTCTATAGATAAGAATGGATCAATTATTGCTAACAACATACAAGGAGCTATTAACTTTAAAGATGTAAAATTTAGCTATATAAAAGGGGAAGAAATTTTAAAAGGTATTAATTTTAGTGTTAAAAAAGGACAAACCGTTGCCATTGTTGGGGCTACAGGAGCCGGAAAATCAACTATAATTAATCTTATAAATCGTTTTTACGAAATAGATAGTGGTGAAATATCTATTGACAATATTCCTGTTCAAGATTACAAAATAACTTCTTTACGTCAAAAAATAGCTGTGGTATTACAAGATGTTTTTTTATTTTCTGATAGTATTTTAAACAACATCACTCTTAAAAATGATAAAATTTCTCTCAAAGAAGTACAAACTGCCGCTAAACAAATAGGAATTCATGAATTTATTATGAGTCTTCCTAACAATTACTATTATAATGTAAAAGAACGTGGTGGTATGTTATCATCTGGTCAACGCCAATTAATTGCTTTCTTACGAGCATATGTTAGTAAACCTAGTATTTTAATTTTAGACGAAGCTACTTCTTCAGTTGATGCACATGCAGAACAAATGATTCAATATGCTACGGATGAAATTACAAAAAATAGAACTTCTATTGTAATTGCTCATCGTTTAGCAACTATTAAAAAGGCTGATATGATTATAGTTATGGACAAAGGATCCATAGTCGAAAAAGGAAATCACATAGAGTTATTAAAAAAACACGACGGCTATTATAAGAATTTGTACGAAAAACAGTTTAATAATGAAACGGTAGTGTAAATAAATTTGTTTACATCAATCAAAATAGTACATTTGTTATTCAATCTAAAAATTAAAAATCAAAAACGATGAAAAAAGTAATTTTATCTGCATTTGTAGTTGCTTCTTTATTAGCAACCTCTTGTAAAAACACAAAAGAAGAAGCTAAAGACGTTAAAAAAGAAGCTGTTGAAACAGTAGACAAAGCTACTGAAGAAACTAAAGAAGCTGCTAAGGAAGTTGAAGAAACTACTGAAGAAGCTGTTAAAGCTGTAGAGTCTGCAATTGAAGGTATCGAAATTCCTGAATTTGAAGATCCAAAAGTAGGTGAATACTTACAGTCTTATACTGAGTATGCTAAAACATACATAGAAGCAAAAGGAGATGTAGTAAAAAACTCTGAATTAGCTCAAAAAGGTGTTGAATTAGCTAGTAAATCACAAGAAATTCTTGGTAATTTAAGTCAAGATGATGCTGTTAAGTTTAGCCAAGTTATGACTGCTATTCAATCTAAAATGGCTCCTGCTCAATAATCTTTTTTGGACAGAACATAAAAAAAGCTCGCAAGTTGCGAGCTTTTTTTATGCCATGACATCTTTTTCTAATTTTTTACGAAGTTCTTCCAGCGACTTATACAACACAAATTCACCATCTTTTATATAAGAAAGCTCACCTGTTTCTTCTGAAACCAATAAACAAAGGGCATCTGTTTTCTCACTAACCCCAATAGCTGCTCTATGGCGTAACCCAAACCTAGAAGGTATTTTAGTACTACTAGAAATAGGTAGTATTACTCGAGTAGCTACAATATAATTATCGCGAATAACTGTTGCTCCATCATGTAACGGGCTATTTTTATAAAAAATACTCTCTATAATTGCTTCATTCACCAAAGCATTCATTTTATCTCCCGTATTAATTAAAAAATCAAGGTTATTTGTTTTTTCAATGACTAATAATGCCCCTGTTTTAGTTTTTGACAAGTTAACACAAGCTGTTAAAATAGTTTCAACATCTGTTTCAGAATGAATTTCAGTTTTTAGAAACTTCAACTGATTTAAAAACCCCTTTTTAGTAGAAAAGTTAGTAGTTCCTATCATTAATAAAAACTTACGAATTTCTTGTTGAAACACAATAATCAATGCTATAACACCACCAGAAAGTAAATAACCTAAAATACCACTTAACATCTCCATGTGCAAGGCTTGAGTAACTTTCCATATTAAAAATATAAATGCAATTCCTATTACAATGTTAATCGCTACGGTTCCTTTTAACAACTTATAGATATAGAAAAGCAACACAGCTACCAAAAAAATATCTAACACATCAAGAAACGAAAAGTTGATGAAATCTAAATTCATTAATTTTTTGAAGTTTTTTAACTTTAAAACAAGCTTTTAGGCATTTTGTCTTTACCTAATAAGTAAATGTAAGGATTTTATTACAACTGTTCCACAATTTTAACCGCCTCAACTGCTTCTTTTACATCGTGCACCCTTAAAATATGGGTTCCGTTTAGCAAAGCAATTGTATTTGCTACAGTAGTAGCATTTAGAGCTTCTTGCGATGTAATTCCTAACAATTTATATAACATAGATTTTCTAGAAACCCCAGTTAAAATAGGAACATCTAAACTTTTAAACATTGATAACCTTTTAAGCAACTCATAGTTTTGATTAAGTGTTTTACCAAAACCAAAACCAACATCTATAATTACATCATTCACCTTTAGCTGACGCAATTTAAAAAGCTGTTCTGCAAAAAAAGAAACCACTTCTGTAACCACATTTTCATATTGAGGATTTTGTTGCATATTTTGCGGTGTTCCCTGCATATGCATCATAATATATGGAACTTGTAATTTTGCCACTGTATCAAACATTTTCACATCCATCTTTCCACCAGAAATATCATTTATAATTCCAGCACCTGCATTTATCGACTCTTCCACTACTCTACTTCTAAATGAGTCTACCGAAAAAATAATTTCAGGAAAATTTTTAACCAACAACTCCACCACAGGAAGCATTCTTTGTAGTTCCTCTTCTTCCGAAATATGCTTTGCTCCTGGTCTTGAAGAATATGCACCTACATCAATAAACGTAGCCCCTTCACTCAACATCTTTTCTGCCTGTACAAGGATATCTCGTTCATTTTTATACTTTCCTCCATCAAAAAAAGAATCAGGAGTAACATTTAAAATCCCCATAACCTTAGGCTTAGTTAAATCCACCAAGGTTCCTTTACAATTAATTGTCATCATGCTAAATTTCCAAGTAAAAATAAATGAAAAGCTTGTAATATTTACTATTTTTGGTCGAATACTTTTAAACAGGAAAGATGCAAGATACCTCAAAACAGTATGATGCTGTAGTTGAAGAATGTAAAAGTTTATTTATAAAAAAAATGAGCGATTATGGTAGTGCTTGGAGGATTTTAAGACTTCCATCATTAACCGATCAAATATTTATCAAAGCTCAACGTATACGCCAATTACAAGAAAATACTGAGCGAAAAGTTGATGAAGGAGAAAAATCAGAATTTATAGGCATTATCAATTATTCGGTAATGGCATTAATTCAAATTGAGTTAGGTATTGTTGAGCAACCTGATTTAACTACCGAAGAGGCTACTACTTTATACGATAAACACATAAAAATCACCAAAGAGTTAATGGAAAACAAAAACCATGATTATGGTGAAGCTTGGAGAGACATGAGAGTTTCTTCGTTAACCGATTTAATTCTGCAAAAACTACTTCGTGTAAAACAAATTGAAAACAATCAAGGCAAAACTTTAGTTTCTGAAGGAATTGATGCTAATTATCAAGATATGATTAATTATGCTATTTTTGCCATGATTCACCTTTCTGAATCAGATAATTAACCTAAAAAACACCCCTATGATTTTAAAAATGCTAACTCATATTTCAAGAGTACTTGTAGGACTTCTTTTTATTTACTCTGGATTTGTAAAATTGATAGATCCAATCGGATCTCAATATAAATTTGAAGAATATTTTGGCGCCGATGTATTAAATTTAGAATTCTTAATTCCTTTCGCTTTACCTTTTTCAATTCTTTTAATTGTTACCGAATTGGTTTTAGGTATTATGCTTTTAGTAGGTTACAAACCTAAACTTACTGTTTGGAGCTTATTTGGTTTAAACCTAGTTTTCTTATTTTTAACTTGGTACTCTTATACCTACAACAAAGTTACAGATTGTGGATGTTTTGGTGACGCTTTAAAACTTACACCTAAAGAAACATTTTACAAGAATGTTGTTTTTATGATTTTTATTGTGATTCTTATTATTGGAGTTAAACACATTAAACCTTTAGTTTCAAATAAATTTGCTTCTTTAACAACCTTTAGCTCTGTTTTTCTATCATTAATTATAACTTATTATGTTTTACAACATTTACCAATTATTGATTTTAGAGCTTATTCTATAGGTACAGATATTGCCAAAGGAATGGAATACCCAGAAGATAGCGACGAACTTCCTCCTATACATGATTTCATGATAGAGACAGACGAAGGAGATAAGTTAGAAGAAATGCTTGCAAAAGAAAAAGCAATGCTTGTTATTATGTCTAATTTAAAGAAAACAGAAAAAGAAGGTATCGCTGATGTTTCTAAGATTGCAAAACAAGCTAGCGAACAAGGTTATGAAATTTATGTATTAACCGCTTCTTACATTGAAGATTTAGCTGCTACCCAAAAAGAATATGGCCTTCCTTACACCTTTGGTTTTTGTGATGAAACTGCTCTAAAAACCGTAATCAGAGCTAACCCTGGTATTGTTACTGTAAAAAAGGGAATCATTTCAGGAAAATGGAATTGGACAGATGCTGACGATGTAGAACTATAAACCGCTATAACATATACATAAAGAAAACCTCACAAATTTGTGAGGTTTTCTTATTTTCGCAATGACATGAAAAGCTCCTGTAGAGATTCTTACAACATCTCATTCAATAAAAAGAGCAAAATTTGGCTATTAACCCAGAAGTATTTTTTGTGAAACAGTTATTATTAGTTTTTATAGGTGGTGGAGCAGGAAGCGTTTTACGATATATTATCGGAAAAGCTCTAAACAGCTCTCAAACAGGAATTCCGTACGGAACTTTTGTTGCTAACATTCTTGGTAGTTTACTTATTGGAATTATTTTAGGACTTGCTACTAAAAACGAAACCATAACACAAAACCACACTTTATTATTAGCTACTGGTTTCTGTGGCGGATTTACAACTTTTTCAACCTTTGCCTATGAAAATCATATCTTTCTAAAATCTGGAGATTTCGCCTCTTTTGCGCTATATACTGTTACTAGCTTTATCATCGGATTTTTAGCTGTTTTCGCAGGAATTTACTTAGTAAATTATTTTTGGACGAATTCACAAACTATTTAAACTACACTTTACCCTAAAAACAAATCTCACTTTGTGAGTAAATTTATATAACAAATGAGTGAACTTATACAATACAAATCAGAAGAAAACTATGTAATCATCACTATTACTAACGGAAAAGCTAATGCTATTTCTCATGAAGTGATTGATGCTTTAAACACCTCTTTTGACAAAGCTGAAAAAGAAGAAAAACCAGTAATACTAACAGGACAACCAGGAATATTCTCTGCTGGTTACGACTTAAAAAGCATGACTCAATCTCCTGAATCAGCTTTAGAATTAGTTACCAAAGGCTCTAATTTATCGCATAGAATGTTGTCTTTTCCTTACCCTATAATTGCAGCTTGTTCTGGACATGCAGTAGCTAAAGGAGCTTTTTTACTCCTATCTGTTGATTACAGACTGGGAATTGAAGGTGATTTTAAAATTGGATTAAACGAAGTTTTAATCGGTATGACCATGCACAATGCCGGTATTGAAATAGCTAAAGCACGTTTAACCCCTGTTTATTTTGAAAGAAGTGTTAGTTGCTCTGAAATTTACAATCCACAAGATGCTATTACCGCTGGTTTTTTAGATAAAATTGTTCCTCAAGAACATCTATTACCTACTGCAATCAAAGTAGCTTCAATGTTTTCTAAACTAAACAAGAAAGCTCATAAAGAAACTAAACTCAAGGTAAGAAAACCATATTTGGATTCGTTAATAAAAGCAATTAAACAAGACAGTGAAGAAGGTTTAACACCTCCTTCAAAATAAAAGAGTCCTGCAATTGCAGGACTCTTTTATTTTGGTTTTTTATATGCCATTACCCCTGCTTTAATTTCTGTATTTAGGTAATTATCACTTGGCGTAATTGGACAAGAATACCTATCACTGTAAGCGCAGTAAGGATTGTAAGCTTTATTAAAATCTACCTCTATAGTTCCATCTTCCTGTATATCGGTCGTATAAATATCTATAAAACGACCACCTTTATACGATGTTTTTCCATTTGTTTTATCTAAAAAAGGTAAAAACAAATGATTTGCATACTCAGGAGTAGGATTTACATCTTGATAAATAGTAAGTTTAAAGTCTTCTCCATCAATAGAAAAAGATAAAACTCCATATTTTCTATACATTACCAACCTGTTTGTTGTTGTAGGAAAATTAGTAATAGGAGTATTAAACGTCTTTTCTAAGTTAGCTTTTACAGTGTACTTTTTATCAATAGGGAAAAAATCTAAGCCTTTAAATTTCTTTAACCCTTTTTTTGTAAGCGGAGATCTTGAAGCATCTTTAAACTTAGCATTCATTTCCTTTTGAAAATTAGAATCTCCTAAAACACTTCTTTTTCCTTGACTGTTACAAGAAAATATTAAAACAACAAAAATTAAGAATAATAACTTTCTCATGTTCCTACTTTAACGTCTATATAAACGCAAAAGTACTGCATAATAACTAAAAACTCTCTCATTCCTTAAAAATTCACTAAATTAACCAGCTAAAACTGTTAATTTTCTATTAATAATTTGAAATAGCAAAATAAAATCGTTACTTTTATATTTATAGATAATACTTATAACTGATAATACGATAATGCTAAAAAATATTTTAGTCTTATAAGAAAAACTTATTAACTAATAAACCAAATTGATAAGCTTATTTGTTTAGAAACAGAAAGTTTCCCATATATTTGTCGCCCCAGTTATTTTTAGGCACATATCTTTTTTATCAGACAAAACCTAATAAAGAAATTTTAAATTAAATTGGTAAATTTTATGAATTCAGAATTAATCAATAAGGCGGAAGAATTTGAAAACAGAAAATTCAAGTTTATTACTACTAGTGATAGAATACTAGCCGCTAGAGAAGCAAAAGCTCTTATACTAGAGATTAATGAGGTATATAAACAAACAAAAGACAGCGCATTAATGGATTTAATGAAACGGTTAACAGCTGTAAAACAACGCATTGAAAAACGTTTAAAAGGAAAACCTTTAACAGCTTAAACAATAAATAATGTTTAAGCTCGTTTACAGTATACACAATAGGAATAGTAGTTTCATCAACTACCACTCTCATTATAATATTTATTCTTGATAAAGTTCTAAGTAAAATTACTTAGAACTTTTCTTTTTTAAATATATTTGTAACATCGGGATGTAGCTTAGTCCGGTTAAAGTGCTGGTCTGGGGGACCAGAGATCGGTGGTTCGAATCCACTCATCCCGACTTCTTTTATTTTTTTTCAAAAAAATTCTACCTCTCTAAATAATCAAAACAAACTAAAATTCAACAACTTAAAAAACTTCTAAAATCATTACAAAAAACACCTTTTAAAAAAAATAAAAAAAAGTTTTTTCAGTTTCAAAAAACATTATATATTTGCCACGCTTTTGAGGCAAACGCCGATGTAGCTCAGCTGGCTAGAGCAGCTGATTTGTAATCAGCAGGTCGTGGGTTCGAGTCCCTCCATCGGCTCAAAACTAAAAGCGCTAACAAAAAGTTAGCGCTTTTTTTATGCGCTTATTTTGCTAAATTTGTCATAACTCTATTTTTACAAAAACTTAATGAAAAATATATTTGTTATTGGTATTGCTGGAGGTACAGGAAGTGGAAAAACCACGGTAGTAAACCAAATTATTAACGAACTTCCTGCAGATGAAGTTTGCGTTATTTCACAGGACTCTTACTACAAACAAACAGATAACCTAACTTACGAAGAACGTACTAAGATAAACTTTGATCACCCTAGAGCTATCGATTTTGATTTAATGGTGGATCATCTATCTGAATTAAAAAACGGATGCATTATTGAACAACCGGTATATTCATTCGTTGCCCACAACAGAACCAAAGACACTATAAAAACACACCCCAGAAAAGTTATTATAATTGAAGGTATTTTGATTTTTAATAGCAAAGAACTTCGTAACTTGTGTGATATAAAAGTTTTTGTTCATGCTGATGCTGACGAACGCTTGATTAGACGTGTAAGAAGAGACATTAAAGAACGAGGTAGAGATGTTGATGAAGTTTTAAACCGTTACCAAAGCACTTTAAAACCTATGCACCAACAATTTATCGAACCTACAAAAAATTATGCTGATATCATTATACCTAACGATAGATATAATACCGTAGCTATAGATATTGTAAGAACTGTAATTAACGACCGTTTATAAAATGAGTTTAAAATCAATTAAAAACAAACCTTCCTTTAAAATAGTCACTAATATTTACGTGATTATACTCACTGTTTTTGTGGTTTGGATGCTTTTTTTTGATGAAAATTCTTACCTTACCCATAGAGAGTTTAATAAAGAGATTAATGAACTAAAGAGCTGGATTGATTATCATGAAAAAAAAATCAAGAAAGACAAAAAAACCATTCAACAACTACAAGACTCTCTTCAACTAGAACGCTATGCTAGAGAAAAGTACTTAATGAAGAAAGAAGATGAAGATATTTATATTATTGAATTTGATACCATAAAAAAGTAATGAGTAACTATTTATTTGACGAATTTCAAGGTGTTACCCCTGCAGAATGGAAACAAAAAATACAAGTAGACCTTAAAGGTGCCGATTATAACGATACACTTTTATGGAAAACTGAAGAAGGTATTACTGTAAAACCTTTTTACACTAAAGAAGACAGAACCAATATTCAGATTAATACTCCAAATAAAGGTTTTGCTATTTGTCAATCTATTAACATTGAGAATGAAGAAGAAGCAAATACATTTGCTATCTACTCAATTAAAAGAGGAGCAAACGCCATAAAATTCAGCGCAAAAAAAGAGTTTGACTACAATACCTTATTAAAAGGAATTGACACTCAAAAAACCTTACTTTACTTTACTTTTAATTTTTTATCATCACAATTTGTAAAAAAACTAGCTGATTTCACAAACTCGGACAAGTGCTACTTCAATATAGATGTTATAGGAAACTTAGCTAGCTCAGGAAACTGGTATTCTAATCTTAAAAGCGATCATACACAATTAGAAGAAATAGCAAAAGCTACTCAAAATGCTATTTGTGTTAATGCTTCCATTTATCAAAATGCAGGAGCAACCATAGTTCAACAATTAGCATATGCACTTGCACACGCAAACGAATACTTGAATCATTTTGGAAGCTCAATTGCAAACAATATTCACTTTAATTTTTCTGTAGGAAGTAATTACTTTTTTGAAATTGCCAAACTAAGAGCTTTTAGGATTTTATGGGATTCTTTATTAAACGAATACAACACCAAAGCTACTGCTCATATTTTTACACAACCAAGTTCACGTAACAAAACTATATACGACTACAATGTAAACATGCTACGCACTACCTCTGAGTGTATGAGTGCTATTTTAGGAGGAACCAACACTGTAGCTAATAGTTCCTATGATAAAATTTTCCACCACTCAAATGAATTTGGGGAACGCATTTCTAGAAACCAGCTACTAATTTTACAGCAAGAAAGTGAGCTAGCAGAAGCTCAAAAGATTGCTGATGGTGCATACTACATTGAAACAATTACTCAACAACTTGCCCAAAAAGCACTAGAAGTTTTTAAATTAATAGAAAAAGGTGGTGGTTTCTTAAAACAATTAAAAGAAGGAGTTATCCAACGAAAAATAAAAGAGTCTGCAGATAAAGAACAACAATTATTTGACTCAGGAGAATTAGTTTTACTTGGAACAAACAAAATTCAAAACGAAAATGACAAGATGAAAAACGATTTAGAAGTTTCGCCTTTCTTGAAAATTCGTAACGAAAAAACACTAATTCAACCTATTATTCAAAAACGATTAGCTGAAAAGCTAGAACAAGAACGTTTAGAAAATGAGTAGAAAACTAGTTTACATATCCGTTTTCATTACATTACTTTCCGAAACACTAGCCTTAAATGCTCAAAACTTGAGTAACATTCCAAAAACTGAGCTTATTAAATTGATGGTTGACTCATTCGAGAATCAAATTTGCAATTACTATTCAATCAACAAAGAAAATTCTAGTGAAGCTTTTTTTAAGTATGTAAATGATTTTAATTCTAACAAAATTAACATAAACGACTTAACTTCTAAAGAAGAGCTAGAACTTTTAAAGATTTCTAATGAAACTTTAAAAAAATATATCTGGGTAACTGATAAAGAAAAATTTGAACGATTTATAAAAAACACTGAAGAAAAAGAACAAATTCTGATAACCGAAATTAAAGACGAGAGAGGTAGCTCAGAACCTCTATACACTAACAAGTTAGGAGTGAATTATTTTGATGAATATTCAGGTAAACTACTTAAAGAAACAAAAGTTAACGATTTAAAGGAGGTGCTAACAACCTTAAGAGATATGCCTGACACATCTCCTCAGTCAAGTGCTTTTGCTTTTACATACATAAATAAAGAAAACTACAAAGATCCTTCTTTGAAAACCTTTATTGCATTCGAACTGTATTATACCGTTTTAAACACCTTGAACAAAAATGAGTAGAAAAGATATATCAAACATACAAATAGATAAAAACCAAGAACAGCAAAGCAAAAACTTCAAACACGAAGATTTTGTTGCTGGTATTGCACCTAACTTACGTGGACCTTACTCTACCATGTATGTTCGTAGACCTTGGACAATTCGTCAATATGCAGGTTTTTCTACAGCTGAAGAAAGCAATGCTTTTTACCGTAGAAATTTAGCTGCTGGTCAAAAAGGATTATCAGTTGCTTTCGATTTAGCTACACACCGTGGTTACGACTCAGACCACGAACGTGTACAAGGTGATGTTGGAAAAGCTGGTGTTGCTATAGATTCTGTGGAAGACATGAAAGTTTTGTTCGACCAAATACCATTAGATAAAATGTCCGTTTCCATGACTATGAATGGAGCCGTTTTACCAATTTTGGCATTTTATATTGTAGCAGCTGAAGAACAAGGTGTAGCTCCTAAACTATTATCAGGAACTATTCAAAACGATATTTTAAAAGAGTTTATGGTGCGTAATACTTACATTTACCCACCTACTCCATCAATGAAAATTATTGCTGATATTTTTAGATATACTTCTGAAAATATGCCTAGGTTTAATTCAATCTCTATTTCAGGGTACCATATGCAAGAAGCTGGTGCTACTGCAGAAATTGAATTGGCTTATACTTTAGCTGACGGATTGGAATACATTAAAAAAGGGTTAGAAGCAGGAATGGACATTGACACCTTCGCTCCTCGCTTATCTTTCTTCTGGGCTATTGGAATGAATCATTTTATGGAAATTGCTAAAATGCGCGCTGGTAGAATGCTATGGGCTAAACTAGTAAAGCAATTCAACCCAAAAAATCCAAAATCATTAGCATTAAGAACCCACTGTCAAACCAGTGGATGGAGTTTAACTGAGCAAGATCCTTTTAACAATGTAGCCCGTACTGCAATTGAAGCTATGGCTGCTGCTTTTGGAGGAACACAAAGTTTACATACCAACGCTTTAGATGAGGCAATTGCCTTACCTACCGATTTTTCAGCACGCATTGCTCGTAACACACAAATATACTTACAACAAGAAACCCATATTACAAAAACAGTTGATCCTTGGGCAGGTAGTTATCATGTAGAAAAACTTACTGAAGAAATTGCCAATAAAGCATGGGAGCTAATTCAAGAAGTTGAAGAATTAGGAGGAATGACCAAAGCTATTGAAAAGGGGATTCCTAAAATGCGTATTGAAGAAGCGGCTGCTAAAAAGCAAGCCAAAATTGATAGTGGTCAAGATGTAATTGTTGGCGTAAACAAATACCAATTAAAACAAGAAGATCCTCTACATATTTTAGAAGTTGACAACGAAGCTGTTCGTCAATCTCAAATTGACAGACTAAACGACTTAAAATCGAAAAGAAATCAAGCTGAAGTAGATAAAACTTTACGTGATTTAACTGAATCTGCTAAAACAGGTGAAGGAAATTTATTAGATTTAGCGGTAAAAGCTGCAAGAAACAGAGCTACTTTAGGTGAAATTTCAGACGCTCTTGAAACTATTTTTGGACGTCATAAAGCAGTACATAAAACCATATCTGGCGTGTATAGTAAAGAAATAAAAGACGACGAGTTATTTAAAAAAGCTACTGAGTTAGCCGACAAGTTCGCAGAATTAGAAGGACGACGTCCTCGAATTATGATTGCTAAATTAGGACAAGACGGTCACGATCGTGGTGCTAAAGTAGTTGCTACTGGTTATGCTGATTTAGGTTTTGATGTAGATATAGGTCCATTATTCCAAACACCACAAGAAGCCACCAAACAAGCTATAGAAAATGATGTACATATTTTAGGTATTTCATCATTGGCTGCAGGACATAAAACGTTAGTTCCGCAAGTTATTGCTGAACTTAAAAAATATGGCCGTGAAGATATTATGGTTATTGTTGGTGGTGTAATTCCAGCACAAGATTACCAATTCTTATTTGACGCTGGTGCTGTAGGTGTTTTTGGCCCTGGAACTAAAATTGCGCAAGCTGCCATTGATATGTTAACTATTTTAATTGATAGTGTAGAAGAATAACAGTTATGAAAATAAAATTTATTGATAGAAAAACAGGTAAAATAATTACCGAAACCCCTCCTGGAGAAGGGTATTTAAAATTGCTATATAATAATCCATTTGGTAAAATGGCTTTATTACCATTAGTTAAACGTAAATTTTTGTCATCATGGTATGGTAAGCTCATGAACAAACCTAATTCTATTAACAAAATAAACAGTTTTGTTAGAGAACTTCAAATCGACATGAGTGAAGCCGAAAGACCATCTGAAGACTACATTTCTTTCAATGACTTTTTCTATCGAAAATTAAAACCTGGTGCACGCCCTATTGAGGAAGGCTTTGTTTCTCCTGGTGACGGAAAAATGTTAGCATTTAAAAGCATTTCTGATATTCATAACTTCTTTATCAAAGGAAGAAAATTTACCTTAGAGGAATTTCTAGGCAATAAAGAGCTAGCCACAAAACATAAAAACGATTCTTTAATTATTTTACGACTCGCTCCAAATGATTACCACAGGTATCATTTTCCATACAACGGAACTCCTTCCGAAGTAACCAAAATTAAAGGACGCTACTTCTCAGTTTCTCCGCACGCTTTGGCTGCTAACTTCACTAGAGTATTCTGCGAAAACAAAAGAGAGTACTGTACTTTGGCAACACAAGACAAAGGAGATATTATAATTGCTCCCGTTGGAGCGACCATGGTTGGAAGTATTATTGAAACCTACAAACCTAATTCCGAAGTAAAAAAAGGCGATGAAATGGGATATTTTGCTTTTGGCGGTTCAACTATTGTGTTATTAGTTAATAGTTCCAAAATAACTATTGATGAAGATATTTTAACCAACACCAAAAACAAGATGGAAACCTTTGTTAAGATGGGAGAAAAGATAGGTATTTAATTATGCTAATTTTAACAATTCTTTTCTCAAAATAACACTCATTCTTTCAAAAAAGCGAGCTTTAATCCGTAAATTTGCAACGTTTTATACTTAGCAGATTTACTGATGAAAAAAATCTTAGATATTCTCTACTCTACCCGTTTAATGGCTGTATTATTTTTTGTTTTTGCCATTGCCATGGGAATTGCCACTTTTATTGAAAACGATTACGGAACCCAAACCTCTAAAGCATTAGTGTACAATACTTGGTGGTTTGAGTTGATTATGGTGTTCTTTGTTATCAATTTTTTTGGAAATATTTTTAAGTACCGATTATACAAAAAAGAAAAATGGTCTGTGTTATTATTTCATATATCATTTCTATTAATCTTAATAGGCGCCGGTATTACTCGTTATATTAGTTATGAAGGTTTAATGGTTATTGATGAAGGAGAAACAACCAATCAATTTTATTCTGAGCACACCTACTTAAATGTCATTATTGACAATGGTGAATTTCAAAAAACTACTGCAAACAAATTACTTTTATCTGCTTGGGGTAAAAACTCTGCAAGTTTTGAAGAAAACTTTCAACCTAAAAAGGCAGGAAAAAATCATACGGTTTCTTTTAATTTAGTTGACTATATTCCTTGGTCTGAAACAAAAATGGTTTTAGACGAAAACGGAACAGAACATTTATTTTTTGTAGAAAGTTCTGATGGAAGCAGACACGAGCATTACATTAAGAGAGGAACTATTGAAAATATTCATAATATTTTAGTAGGCTTTGAAGCTCCTAATAAAGAGGCAGCTTCAATTAACTTCTTTTATGAAGACGGTAGCTTAAAAATGATTTCTAAAAATAATGGAGATTGGTTTAGAATGGCTGATCAAAAGAAAGGTTTAATAGTTAAAGATAGTGCTCAACATTTTCAATTATTAACACTTCACAACGTAAATGGATTACAATTTGTAGTCCCTAAGTCTCCAGAAAAAGGAGAGATTAAAACAGTTAGGGGTAAAAAAGATGATAAAAAATATGACACCGTAATTTTTGATATAACTACAAATGGAGAAACTGAACGTGTTGAGTTTTATGGAGGCAAGTTTAATGTAGACAACCAACAACAATTTAGTATTGGAAATTTAAATTTTAGAGCTTGGTATGGATCTAAATTGTTACAAACCCCTTTTAGCGTAAAATTAAATGATTTTCAATTAGAAAAATATCCAGGATCAGAAAGTGCTGCAGCTTATGCTAGTGAAGTTACTGTAATTGCTCCTAACGAAACATTCGATTATAGAATATTTATGAACCATATTTTAGATTACGGAGGGTATAAATTTTTCCAATCAAGTTATAAAATTGACGGTGAACACGAGCAAACACATTTATCTGTAAATCACGATTTTTGGGGTACTTGGGTCACGTACATTGGTTATTTCTTATTGTTCTTTGGTTTAACTGCTTCTTTATTTGTTAAAAATACTCGTTTTTACGACTTAAAACAATCATTAGTTAAAATACGAAACAAGAAATCCAAGCTATCTCTAATTGCTTTATTTATTTCTTTAGCTAGTTATACGCAACATAAACAACATGAACCAAAACAAGTTTCTGAAGCCCAAATTGATTCTATTTTAATCGCAAATAAAGTAGATAATAAACATGCTGATTTATTTAGTTCTTTAGTTATTCAAGATGCTGGTGGACGTATGAAGCCTGCCCACACCTTTGCTTCAGAATTAGTTAGAAAAGTAGCCCATGTAGATAAATTTAAAGACATGGATCCTAGCCAGATTTTACTTTCAATTACAGAAAGTCCGATGCTTTGGTTAAACGTTCCCTTTGTGTATCTGGAAAAAGGGAATACACAAATTAGAGAAATTTTAGGGCTTTCTGAAGATACTGAATATGCTCGTTTTATTGATTTTTACAACCCTGATGGCTCTTCAAAAATTAGCAAACTTGTTGTTGAAGCTGAGAAGAAAAGGATTCAAAATAAATTTGAACAAGATGCTATTAAGATTGAAAGAAGAGTTTGGTTGTTATCGCAAGCTTTAGGAGGTGGTATATTACGTATTTATCCAATTCCTAACGACGAAAATAACAAATGGGTTTCGCAGCCCGAAACACTACAGGCAAATTTTAAAGGAACAGATTCTGTTTTTGTTCGTCAGTCATTACCCGTATATTTACAGTTATTACAAGCATCAAAAAAATCGGGAGATTATACTGAAACCAATAAGGTTTTAAATGGAATTAAGAAATTCCAACAAAAATTTGGTTCAGAAGTTATTCCTTCTAAAGACAAAATCGATTTAGAAATAGCTTACAATAAGTTAAATATTTTTGTAAAACTTTCTAAATATTACGGATACGTAAGTTTACTTTTAATTGTTTTTGTTTTCTTACAAATTTTTAATAACAAACCATGGGTTAACTATATAGTTAAGATACTTATAGGAATTGTTATTTTCCTTTTCGTTTTTCATGTATTAGGATTAACAGCTAGATGGTATATTAGTGGCAATGCCCCTTGGAGTAATGCTTATGAGTCCATTATTTTTGTAGGTTTAGCAACTATGTTATTTGGGTTAATTCTAGGAAAAAAATCTTCATTAACCATAGCTGCTACAACATTTTTAGTCTCGATTATTTTAGCTTTTGCTCACCAAAATTGGTTAGACCCTGAGATTGCTAACTTACAACCAGTATTAAACTCTTGGTGGCTATATGTACACGTTTCTATAATTGTTGCTGCTTACGGACCTTTCTTCTTAGGAATGATTCTTGGTGTATTTGCTTTGTTTTTAATCGTTTTCACCAACAAGAAGAACAAAAAGAAAATGGATTTACACATTAAAGAATTAACTATTATAAACGAAATGGCATTAACTGTTGGTTTAGTAATGTTTACGATTGGTAACTTTTTAGGTGGAATGTGGGCAAATGAAAGCTGGGGACGTTATTGGGGATGGGACCCTAAAGAGACTTGGGCTTTAGTTTCTATTATGATATATTCTTTTGTATTACATATGCGTTTAATACCAGGTTTACGAGGAAGATACACTTTCAATTTAGTTTCTATTTTAGCCATCTCATCAATTATGATGACTTACATGGGGGTTAATTTTTACTTATCTGGCCTACATTCTTATGCAAGTGGTGATAAAGTAGTTACGCCAGCATCAGTTTATTATTCTTTAGCTTTTGTTGCTGTTTTAGGAACTCTTGCTTGGATAAAAAACAAAAAGTATTACAAAAAATAAGTTGATAGGTTTTCTGTTAAAAAAATGTATTTTTGCAAACCGATAAAAAGAAGAGACAATTATGTTCAATAAAAATATAAAATTAGTTTTAGCTACCTTAATTACTATATGGTCTGTATATGAGTTCATACAAGGGCACATTATGAACGGTATATCAATACTATTATTTGCTGGACTATTTATTTTATTTTATTTTAAAAACGAGTTTATTCTTTTAGCTTTCTTACAACTACGTAAACAAAATTTTGCTGGAGCTCAAAAATGGTTAGGGTATATTAAAAACCCATCTACTGCATTAACAAAAAAGCAAGAAGGGTATTATAATTACCTACATGGTATTATGCTATCTCAAACTAACATTACTCAAGCCGAAAAGTTTTTAAAGAAAGCTGTTAAGTTAGGTCTAGCTATGGATCATGATTTAGCCATGGCTAAATTACAATTGGCTGGAATAGCAATGACTAAACGTAGAAAAAGAGAGGCTACAAACTTAATGGCTGAAGCTAAAAAGCTAGATAAACATGGCATGCTTAAAGAGCAAATGCAAATGATGAAACAACAAATGAAGAAAATTTAATGCTTCATCTTATTTTTGATATTTTCCTTAACTCTTTTAGTAGTATATTTAGCTTGTAAATAAGATAAGAAATGGTTTTAATTGCCGATGGTGGTTCTACTAAAGCTGATTGGATAGCTCTCGATGATACTAAAAAAGAAGTTTTTAGAACAACTACTCTAGGTCTAAACCCGTCTGTTTTAACAAAAGATGAAATGCTTAGCACAATAAATAATGCTAACAACTTATTAAAAATACAAAACGACACTTTACAAGTCCACTTTTATGGAGCTGGTTGTGGAAGTCCTAAAGCTGCTAAAAGTTTACAAAATGTTCTAAAATCTATCTTTAAAAAAGCAACTGTATTTGTTTCTGAAGATACCTTAGCCGCTGTTTATGCTAGTACTGGTAAAAATCCTGGTATTGTGTGTATCTTAGGAACAGGTTCTAACAGCTGTTATTATGATGGAAAAGACATGATTACTACAGCTCCATCACTTGGCTACACTATTATGGATGAAGCTAGCGGGAATTATTTTGGCAAAAAATTATTACGTGATTTTTACTATAATAAAATGCCAAAAAAAATAGCTTCAGCATTTAAAACTTCTTTTGAACTTGATACTGATACCGTAAAAATAAACCTATATAAAAAACCATATCCAAATATGTATTTAGCTTCTTTTGCTAAATTTATGCTGGAGTATAGAGATGAAAAATACGTCAGAAAAATGATAAAAAAAGGAGTTCAAGAGTTTTTCAAGTATCGTATTCTTCCTTTTGAAAAAAATAGTCAAACACCAATTTATTTTATCGGATCAATTGCTTATTACTTTCAGGATATATTAGACAATGTCGCCTCTAAAAATAATTTATCTATTACTAATGTAATTCAACGTCCTATTGATAATTTGGTTAACTTTCACCGAAATAATTCTTTTTAAAAAAGCGCTACAACTCTTTCTAAAGCCATACCTCTAGAGCCTTTTACTAAAATTGTGCTACTCTCAATTTGGTTGTTCTTTATATATTCTTCAAACTCATAAAACCCATTAAACCTTTTATACTTAGTCGTGGTTTTATAAAAATTCTCACCTATAAGGAAAGCTTCGTCTAAGTTTAATTCTTTTATAAAATTTACAATACTCTGGTGTTCGTTTGAACTATATTTTCCAAGTTCAAACATATCTCCTAAAATTATTGTTTTATTATTAGCTTGCAGCTTACTAAAACTCTCTAAGGCTGCTTTCATACTTGTAGGGTTAGCATTGTAAGCATCTAGAATTATTCTATTAGTTTTTGTATTTATTACCTGAGACCTATTGTTAGAAGGGACGTAACTTTCAATTGCCTCTTTTATTAATTCTGTTGTTACATTAAAGTAATTACCAATAGTTATCGCCGCTGATATGTTAGCAAAGTTATAGACTCCTATTAAATTACTTAATATCTCTGTATTATTATACGACAACTTTACAAATGGATTAGCCTCTAAAAACTTTATGCTTTCATCAAAGGTAATACTCTCTATATCTTTTGTTTTAGCTATCTGCTTTTCATCATTGGGATTAACAAAAACTTTTTTGTTTTTGGCTCTCAAATAATCATATAATTCTGATTTAGCCTTTACCACACCTTCTAAAGAACCAAAACCTTCTAAATGTGCGCTTCCAAAATTTGTTATATACCCATAATCAGGGCTTGCTATTTCTGATAAAAACTCAATTTCTTTAGCATGATTTGCTCCCATTTCTACAATGCCAACTTCTGTATTCTTATTCATTGACAATAAAGTTAATGGTACACCAATATGATTATTAAGATTTCCTAAAGTTGCTGTAGTTTTATATTTTTTTGATAAAACTGAATTTATCAATTCTTTTGTTGTTGTTTTCCCATTACTTCCTGTTAATGCGATTACAGGAATTCCTAATTGATTTCTATGATGATTTGCAAGTTTTTGTAGAGTTTCCAAAACATTATCAACCAAAATTAATTTTTCTGAAGTTTTATAATCAGCTTCATCAATTATTGCGTAACTAGCTCCATTAGTTATTGCCTCTTCGGCAAACATATTTCCATTAAAATTCTCTCCTTTTAATGCAAAAAAAAGTGTGTTTTTTCTAATAGTTCTAGTATCTGTATCTACTAAACCATGTGTGATATATAAACTGTATAACTCTTCTATCTTCATAAAGTAAAAATAAAAAACCTCATTGAAATTCAATGAGGTTTTGTTGTATAAAATACTATTTTATTATCTAGCTCTATCTGGTGTAGCTGTTTTTCTTTTATTTAGCACCATTGGTCCCATTTTATCTGTAGCACATCTAAACCCTATGTAGTTTGTTGCCATATATTCTGGGAAATATCTTCTTTGAGCTGGATCTAACCAGTACTCTCTGTCAGCCCAAGAACCACCTTTATATACTCTAGACTTATCACTAATTAATGTAGTTCTTCTCTTATCATCATATTTATAATTATTAACCACATTACCTAATGTGTCAATTTCAGCTTCTGGCTTTTGAGGAGAGTTATACATTCTTTTTGTACGATCTAATTGATCTTTATCTAATCCATAGAACTTAGAAGAAGCCTGATCTCCATCACCTAAACTAGAATTGTTAGCTAAGTTATAATTTCTTCTCATGTAAGTATCTTCTTTAGTAATAGGAATATACTTAACACTTCCCGGTAAATCTTTAGGAACAATTCTACCGTTTTCTAAAGTATCATACTCTACTTCACCATCACCCACAATAACAACTTTACCCTCTTCATTGATTAATTTTTTAGTAAAAATGTTACCTCTAAAATAATTAAAGTCATTTGCTTCAGAATCGATAATTGGTCTATACACATCTTCTACCCATTCAGAAACATTACCAGACATATCATATAGTCCAAAAGCATTAGGAGGGTAACTTCTTACTGCATTAGGAATATCTGATCCATCACTACTCCATCCAGCAATACCACTATAATCTCCTTTTCCTTGCTTAAAGTTAGCTAATTGATCTCCTCTTCTTCTCTTATCTCTGTCACGAGTATACTTTCCACTCCAAGCATATTTTTTTCTTCCTCTAATATTATTATATTCACGGTTTTCAAAAATAGCTTTTGCAGCATATTCCCATTCTACCTCAGTAGGCAGTCTGAATTTTTGAGATAAAATACCATCTGAAGATGTAACCTGTCTACCTGTGAAGGTTCCTTTTTCTGGTTTTGGTTCTCCTTTTACCTTTGGAACTGGTATACCCTTTTTATAAATTGTAGAGTCTCCGTCGAATATCGCGTAAGGATCTGTTAAATAAGTATCGGTATCAAAATTATTTTCTCCTTTAAAGCTTATAGAATCTTCTTTAAAAATGTTTTTTATAACACCTTTATCCATTAAAATTTTCAAGTTAACAGCATTGGTACGCCACTTACAATATTTATTTGCTTGAATCCAACTAACACCTACAACTGGATATTCAGCATAAGAAGGGTGTCTTAAATAACTCTCTGATAAAAGATTCGTATTCCCTAATCCTTTCCTCCATACCAAAGTATCTGGTAATACCGAAGGGTAAATGTTTTTAAACTGTGGATCTTCTGGAGGAAAAACATCTTTAGTATACTGCATAAATAACCCATATTCTGCATTCGTTACCTCTGTTTCATCCATGTAAAAAGTACGAACATGCATTTTTTGTGGAGTTGTATTCCAATCAAACATAACATCATCTTGTACTAATCCCATGGTGAAAGTACCTCCTTCTATGTGAACCATCCCTGGTGGTACATTTTTTCCTTCTTTATACTCTCCCTTTAAATATCCTCCATAGTTTGGGTCATTAAAGTTCCAACCAGTTAATGAAGATTTACTCGACCCACCTCCATTACTTTTACAAGAAGTAATTAATAAACTAGTGATCGCCAATAAACTAAATAATTTCAACGTACTTTTCATGTATTTTTAACTGTTTTTTAAGGGTGTCGCAATTTACAATATTTCTAATTTCTTACAACTAATTTATTTATAAATTCACATTTAGTAACCTTATCTATGCTAGATTACAAACGACAGTTTTTATACTTTAGTATTACGAATCTAAGAAAAAGATTAAAAAACAGACTATTAAAGTTTATTATTTTTTAACAGCCTAAAAATATTTTTTTCATTATTACGTATACAATATATAATATTGTTTAAGCAAACTCGTTTAGTTAGTTAACTAATAAATAAACCATTAAGTTTTATTTATACGAAATCTAAAAAAAGTTACTAGTTATAAACTCCCTCAAGAAAAATTATATATTTGCTAAACAATTAATCAAATTTTACATGAAAAAATTATCTATCGTATTATTTTTTGTGTGCTTTACCCTTCAAAATAAAGCGCAAGCCCAAACATCAATAAACACAACGGCAATGCCTTTCTTATTGATTACACCTGATGCTCGTGCTGGTGGTATGGGAGATATTGGAGTAGCTACCTCTTCAGATGCTTATTCAATTTTTCATAACCCTGCAAAAACTGCATTTAATCAAAATAAAATTAGCATAGGACTCAATTACACGCCTTGGCTTAGAAACTTAACTGACGATATTTTTGTTGGTGGAGGCTCTTACGTTAATAGGTACAGTGAAAAATCTGCTTGGGGTGTTGACTTAAAATACTTTTCTCTTGGAGAAGTTAATTTAACAGATACTAATGGCGGTTCTAATGGAATTGAAAACCCAAATGAATTAGCTATTACTGGTATTTATTCATTAAAGTTGAGTGAAAATTTTTCTATGGGTATAGGTTTAAAGTATATTCATTCTAATTATAAAATCAGAAGTAATGACTCCAACTTAGATGCAGTTAATTCTTTTGCAGTTGATGTTTCTGGTTATTATCAATCTAAGGAAAAAAACTTTGGAAGCTTTAATGGTCGTTACCGATTAGGTTTTAATATCGCTAATATTGGCCCAAAAGTAGAATATAGTCCTGGTGTTCCTAACTTCATCCCAACCAATGCAAAAATTGGTGGTGGTTTTGATTTCATTTTTGATGACAAAAACATTTTGGGACTTAACTTGGAACTTACAAAATTACTTGTTCCTTCAAGTCCTAACTCAGAGAGAAGTTGGTTTGAAGGAATGTTTACATCTTTAGGAGACAGAAGTTTTAGTGAAGAATTGCAAGAAACTACATGGGCTTTAGGTGCAGAATATCTGTATAACAATGCCTTTGCTCTTAGAGCTGGTTATTTTCATGAGAGTGAAGAAAAAGGACAACGTCAATACTTTACCTTAGGTACAGGATTTACTGCTAGAGCTTTTACTTTAGATTTATCTTATTTAATAAATACTGCAGCTGTTAACAACCCGTTAGAAAATACATTACGGTTTTCTTTATCTTTTGATTTAGGAGAACTATATGAAGTATATTAAAAAGTGGTATTTTTTTTATAAATTCGTATCAGAATACAAAAGCAGTCTTACCGACTGCTTTTTTTGACTAATTTATTTACGATGAAGAAAATTGACGTAACTACTAAAGCAACTGTATTTGATAATATATCACAATTATCAACTGAAGATGCTTTTTTAATTCAAAAAGCTATTGAGGCAAGACAAAAAGCTTACGCTCCTTACTCTAAATTTAATGTTGGAGCTGCTGTATTACTAGACAATGGTCAAGTTGTTTTAGGAAACAATCAAGAAAGCGCTGCTTATCCTTCAGGTATGTGCGCAGAACGAGTAGCTATTTGGAAAGCGGGCTCTGAATACCCTAACATGAAAGTACTAAAAATAGCCATTACTGCTGCTTCTGAAAACTCTACGGTAGATAAACCTGTTGGTCCTTGTGGAGCTTGTCGTCAAACATTATCAGAATATGAAATCAACCAAAAACAACCAATTGAAATACTATTTACAGGAGAAGTTGGACAAATAGTAAAAACGGAATCGTTACTTTCATTATTACCTTTTTCATTTGATAGCTCATATTTGTAACAACTACCGAGTATCAAAATCACAAAAAAAGCACCTCTGTTTTTAAAAAAAAACAATTTAACTTGTTTTTTTTAAAAACATAACAAATATTTGAATTTGAATGTAAATAAAACGGTTATCATCAATAAAAATATTTTATTTGTAATTACCAACCCTAAAAAAATCATTTATTTCAATGAAGAAATCAGTAATTACAGGAACAGGTTCATTTATCCCATCTATCAAAAAGGAAAATGCTAACTTTAATAATCATTCATTTTTAAATGCCGATGGAACATCTTTTGACAACCCTAACCCTATAATTATTGAAAAATTCAAATCCATTACTGGCATTGAAGAACGTCGTTACGCTAAAGATGAATATAAAGCTTCAGATTTAGGTTTTTTTGCTGCGCAAAAAGCTATTAAAGACGCTAAAATTAATCAAGAAGAATTAGATTATATTATTTTTGCTCATAATTTTGGTGATGTTAAAAAGAATGCCATTCAAAGTGACATTCTTCCAAGTTTAGCTACTCGTGTAAAACATTTGTTACAAATAAAAACCCCTAACTGTGTTGCCTACGATATTTTATTTGGTTGTCCTGGTTGGGTTGAAGGTGTCATTCAAGCACAAGCGTTTATAAAAGCAGGAATTGCTACAAAATGTTTAGTTATTGGTGGTGAGACTTTATCAAGGGTTGTTGACATGAATGACCGTGACTCTATGATTTATAGTGATGGTGCTGGTGCCTGCATCATAGAAGCTACTGATAAAAATGACAGTGGAATTTTAAGCCATGCTTCACAAACCTTTACTAAAGATGAAGCCTACTTTTTATTTTTTGGAAATTCAAACGATAAAAACAAAGACAAAGACGTACGCTACATTAAGATGCATGGAAGAAAAATTTATGAATTTGCCTTAACCAATGTTCCAAAAGCTATGCAAACTGCTTTAGATAAAAGTGGTGTAGCTATTGATGATGTAAAAAAAATATTCATTCATCAGGCCAATGAAAAAATGGATGAAGCTATTATTAAACGCTTTTATCGTTTGTACAAAAAACCAATTCCTGAAGGTGTTATGCCAATGAGCATTCATAAATTAGGAAATAGTTCAGTAGCAACCGTACCTACCCTACTTGATTTAGTTTTAAAAGGAAATATTGAAAACCAAGAAGTAAAAAAAGGAGATGTTATTATTTTAGCATCAGTAGGTGCTGGTATGAATATTAATGCTATAGTTTACAAGATTTAATAGTTTAAAAAACTCTTTAATTTCTTACTAAATATTCTCGCAAATATAAAATGTAAGTACTATTTTTGCGCATGCAACAACACAATGTACTTATATTAGATTTCGGATCGCAATACACACAGTTAATTGCGCGCCGTGTAAGAGAATTAAACATTTATTGTGAAATTCATCCTTACAATAAAATACCACAAAATTTAAACGATTTTAAAGCTGTAATTCTTTCTGGAAGTCCATCATCTGTTCGTTCAGAAGAGGCTCCTCATCCAAATTTGTCTGAAATCAGAGGTAAGAAACCATTATTAGCAGTGTGCTATGGCGCACAATATTTAGCTCATTTTTCAGGTGGTTTAGTAGCTCCTTCTAATACTCGTGAGTATGGTAGAGCTAACTTATCTTTTATTAAAGAAGGAGAGGAATTTTTTAAAGGGATTTCTGAAGGAAGCCAAGTTTGGATGAGCCATTCAGATACTATTAAAGAATTGCCTACTGGCGGAACATTATTAGCAAGTACTCACGATGTTGATAATGCTGCTTATAAAATTGAAGGTGAAACTACCTATGCCATCCAATTTCATCCAGAGGTTTATCATTCTACTGATGGTAAACAATTATTACAAAATTTTTTAGTTACTATAGCTGGGGTAGCTCAAACATGGACACCAGATTCTTTTGTTGACGAAACTGTAGCTGAATTAAAAGCTAAGATTGGTAATGACAAAGTTGTTTTAGGTTTATCTGGAGGAGTAGATTCTACCGTAGCTGCAGTTTTATTACACAAAGCAATTGGAAGTAATTTGCACTGTATTTTCGTAAACAACGGATTGTTACGTAAAAATGAGTTCACCGACGTATTAAAACAATACGAAGGTATGGGGTTAAACGTTAAAGGGGTCGATGCTTCGGCACGTTTTTTGGACGAACTAGCTGGATTAAGTGACCCAGAAGCAAAACGTAAAGCTATTGGTAAGGTTTTTATTGATGTTTTTGATGATGAAGCACACCAAATAGAAGATGCCAAATGGTTAGCACAGGGAACAATTTATCCCGATGTAATTGAGTCAGTTTCAGTTAATGGAGGTCCTTCAGCTACTATTAAAAGTCATCATAATGTAGGTGGTTTACCTGATTTCATGAAATTGAAAGTTGTTGAGCCTTTACGTATGATTTTTAAAGATGAAGTACGTAGGGTTGGTGCTTCTATGGGAATTGATAAAGAATTATTAGGTCGTCACCCTTTTCCTGGGCCTGGTTTAGCTATTAGAATCTTAGGAGATATTACAGCTGAAAAGGTTCGTATTTTACAAGAAGTAGATGCTGTATTCATCAACGGATTAAAAGAAAGTGGGTTGTATAATAAAGTATGGCAAGCTGGTGCTATTTTATTACCCGTAAATTCTGTTGGGGTTATGGGAGATGAAAGAACCTACGAAAAAGTGGTAGCTTTACGAGCTGTAGAAAGCACTGATGGTATGACTGCTGACTGGGTAAATTTACCTTATGAGTTTTTACAAAAAACATCAAATAAAATAATTAATAATGTAAAAGGTGTAAACAGAGTTGTATATGACATTAGCTCTAAACCACCAGCAACAATTGAGTGGGAATAAAAATCCACCATTAATATAAAAAAAGAGTAGATGAAGAAATTACAGTTTTTACTATTAGTTTGTGTTTTAACTTTTGCCGTTTCTTGTGGCCAGCAAAAACGTTATGTATCCTACAAAATTCAAGAAGGTGAAACGATGCGAGACATTGCGGATCGTTTAGACATAAAAACGAAAGATTTATTACGTTTAAACCCTGATGTCGGAAGACGTCCTGAAGCTAACACAGTAATTGTAATACCAAACCCTAAAATTAAAAAGAGTACTTCTTCGTCTACTACCTCAGCTGAAGAAGAGGTAAATACTACCGATACTAATAATAACAAAGGTACGGCTATTGAAACTGGAGAAGATGATACTGTTTTTCAACAAACAGTTGTTGAGTATGAAACTCACGAAGTTCAAAAGGGAGAAACTGTGTATCGTATTACAAAACAATATGGTATAACAAAAGAGGATTTAATTAAATTTAACCCTGAGTACACCAATATTCAAAGTAATAATTTAAGTATTGGTCAGATATTAAAGGTTAAGGCTTTAGAAAAAACAGTTACTATTAATAAAAATGAAGTTTTAGAAAAATTCTTAACGCATACTGTTAAGAGTAAAGAAACTATGTATAGTTTAACTCGTTTTTACAATGTATCTAAAGAGGACTTACTACGCTTGAACCCAGAATATCCAGATTTGGCTGACAATAAATTATCAGTAGGTCAATTATTAAAAATAAAACCTATTGAAGAGGTTAGTAAAAGAGAAAACTATTCTTTTTACAAAGATTCTATTCAAGTTAACACATCTATTAATCTTGCTATTTTACTTCCTTTCAAGGCTGATGAATATAGTGAAAAATCAAATAAAGATATTTTTGATGACAACCCTTTAACTAATATGGTAACTGACTTCTATATGGGAGCAGAAATTGCTATTGATTCTATAAAAAGACAAGGAGTTAAAGTAAATGTTAACGTTTTTGATACAGGAAATAGAGGAAAGAATGTAACCACAATTCTTGAAAATAAAAAATTAGAAAATACAGATGTAATTATTGGTCCTTTTTATTCTGATAAAGCAGAAGTTATTGCTCGTAATGTAAACTCTAAAGTCGTTTTTCCACACTACTCTAATAAACAAGATAAATTTTCTTCACCTAAGTTAATTAAGACAGCTCCTGAAAAAAACAGCTATCAGATATACTTAGCATCTTATTTAAAAGATAGTTATAAAGATCAAGAAATATTTATTGTCAGTGACGAAAAGAAAGACACAAATTCAAAAGTTTCTATAATTATATCTGAACTAAAAAAACATGATAGTATTAATAATATACATGTCTTAAAGCCTGAAAAAGGCTATATAAAGAGAACGCGTTTTACAAGTAAGATGTCTTCTAAAAGACATAACTGGGTTATAATTGCTTCTGACGACAATGTAGTAGTTGCTGATGCTCTAAATAGTATGATTAGTTTACCTGACGAAACTAAAGTTCAGGTATTTGCTATTAGTAAAGGCAATGCTTACGATAAGATTGATAATAATAAACTTGCTAGTATAAATTTCACTTATGTTTCTAATACTTATTCAGACGAAAATGCCATAGAAACTAAAGATTTTAACAATAAATATTTACAAAAAAACAACACTATTCCTTCAGACTATGCTATTAAAGGTTTTGATATAACATATGATGTTTTAATGCGTTTGGCTTCAGGAAATGAACTTACAGACACCTTTAAAAAAGGTGTTTCTTTACGTGTTGAAAATAAATTTGACTACCATAAAAAGATGTTTGGGAGCAGTGGAAATCAAGGTTTATTTATTGTTAAATACAATGAAGATTTAAGTTTAAGTAGACTTAGATAAAATCTAATCTAAATTTTATAATACAAAAGCCAAAACTAAAAAGTTTTGGCTTTTGTATTACCCATACATTTCTTTGTAATATTTTTGGTACTCTCCACTTGTGACATTCTTAACCCAATCTTTATTTTTCAAATACCATTTAACTGTTTTTTCTATTCCTTCTTCAAATTGTAAAGAAGGTTTCCATCCTAGCTCATTCTTAAGCTTTGATGCGTCTATTGCATAACGAAAATCATGACCTGCTCTATCTTTAACGTGAGTGATAAGTTTTTCTGACGCTCCTTCATCTCTTCCAAGAAACTTATCTACTACTTTTATTAGAACTTTAATTAAATCAATATTTTTCCATTCATTAAGCCCTCCAATATTATACGTATCTCCAATTATCCCTTTATGAAAAATAACATCTATTGCTTTCGCATGATCTTCCACGTATAACCAATCTCTTACATTTTCTCCTTTACCGTACACTGGTAAAGGTTTGTTACTACAAATATTATTAATGAATAACGGAATTAATTTCTCAGGAAACTGATATGATCCGTAATTATTTGAACAGTTAGAAATTACGATTGGCAAACCATAGGTGTTTTTGTATGCCCTTACAAAATGATCTGATGAAGCTTTGGATGCTGAATATGGTGATTGGGGATTATACGAAGTTTTTTCAGTAAAAAAACCATCATTTCCTAAACTTCCATAAACCTCATCCGTAGAAATATGATAAAACAATTTTCCTTTAAAATTGTCTTTCCAACTATTTTTTGCTACTTCTAATAAATTTAAGGTTCCATAAACATTTGTTTTAACAAACGACAAAGGATCTGTAATAGAGCGATCTACATGCGATTCAGCTGCTAAATGAATAATTCCATCAATTGAATAGCTAGAAAACAATTTTTTCAATAAATCTTCATCGCAAATATCTCCTTTTACAAAGGTGTAGTTCGGTTGATGCTCAATGTCTTTTAAATTTTCTAGATTTCCTGCGTATGTTAACGCATCTAAATTTACTATGTGTTTGTTTGGGTATTTATTTACAAACAATCTTACCACATGAGAGCCTATAAAGCCAGCTCCTCCTGTAATTAATATATTCCTCATGAAAGTTTAGTATATAAACTCAAAGTTACTAATAAATAAACGGAGTTTTTAACTCTGTAAAAGTAGAAAGTTGTTGGTCTTTTGAAGAAAGTATTATGTCTTCAGTATCAATTCTCCAATCAATATTCAATGTAGTATCATTCCAAATAATTCCTGAGTCATATTCAGGGGCATACCAATTATCTACTTTGTATGCAAAAACAGCTTCTTTGGATAAGGTTACAAATCCGTGTGCAAACCCTCTCGGTATAAATAGTTGTTTTTTATTTTCTTCAGATAATTCTAAGGTGATGTACTTACTATAGGTAGGTGAATCTTTTCGAACATCCACAACTACATCTAATACTTTTCCTTGAATACATCGCACTAGCTTCGCTTGAGCAAAAGGTGGCTTTTGAAAATGTAATCCGCGTAGAACTCCATAAGTCGATTTCGACTCATTGTCTTGAACAAAATTTACATTTCCTATATTTTCTTTAAATTCTTTTTGATTGAAAGATTCAAAAAAATACCCTCTTTGATCTCCAAAAATTTTTGGTTCAATAACAACAACTTCAGGAATTTTGGTCTTCGTAAAAATCATTATTTCTCTTTTGCTAAGTTTAATAAATATTGTCCGTAGCTGTTTTTTTTCAAAGGTCCTGCTAAATTTCTGACTTGTTCCTTATTAATATACCCCATATAGAGCGCTATTTCTTCTATACATGCTACTTTTAAACCTTGACGTTTTTCAATGGTTTCAATAAATTGACTTGCTTCTAATAAAGAATCATGCGTCCCGGTATCTAACCAAGCAAAACCACGTCCCATCAATTCAACTTTTAGTTGTTCGTTTTCTAAATAATACTGGTTTACAGAAGTAATTTCCAACTCTCCTCTTTCTGATGGTTTTACATTTTTGGCTACTTGAATTACATCATTTGGATAAAAATACAAACCAACTACCGCATAATTAGATTTAGGAATCTCAGGTTTTTCTATAATAGAAATAGCATTTCCATTAACATCAAAATCTACTACTCCGTAACGTTGAGGATCTTTTACATTGTATCCAAAAACAGTGGCTTTATTTTTTTCTTTTATATTATCAATTGCAGATTGTAACATTTCAGGTAATCCATGACCATAAAAAATATTATCTCCTAAAATAAGACAAACATCATCCTTCGCTATAAATTCTTCACCAATGATAAATGCTTGTGCTAATCCGTCAGGTGAAGGTTGTACTGCATAACTTAAGTGTATTCCTAAATCATTACCATCTCCTAATAATTTTTGAAAACTTGGAAGATCATCTGGTGTAGAGATAATTAATATTTCTCGAATACCAGCTAACATCAATACTGATAATGGATAATAAATCATCGGTTTATCATATACCGGAAGTAACTGCTTTGATACTCCTTTAGTAATTGGATATAATCGTGTTCCCGAACCTCCTGCTAATATAATACCCTTCATTTATCAAACGTTTAAAGTACGCTAATTTATAGAAAAAATAAAGCTCAGGAAAACCTGAGCTTTGAATTCTAAATTATTACTGTTTTTGCTGCCATTTCCAGGCGGATAATAAAGCCTCTTCTAATGTTTCTTGAGGCTTCCATCCTAAAACTTCATTCGCTTTAGTTGTATCTGCATATACATATGTAACAATGTATTACTCCATCAATTACACTCTCATTAAAAAAGCTATGTACTACTTTTTTATCTCTTAGGTATATTTAATAAAAGTTTGGTTTAACATTAGAAATCTCAGTTATTTGACCTAATACTTCAATTTTACTGTTTGATTAATCATCAATAATTATAACTTAAAAACTTTCGTTTTGTAGTTCTATAACTACATGAAATCCTATAAATCCTAAATTATTTGTTACGAGTATTTTTTGCGTTTATAAGAAATTTTTAATGTGTCTTTTAAAGTATAATATTTCAAGAGTAATTAAGTTTAGTGTAAAAGGTATCTCTATTGTTGTAAAAGAAGCTTCTTTTTCTATAAAAACACACTTAAAATGGAGTCTGCTACTCTATTTAGAAAATTAGCGTTTTTTTTTTAAGTCATTAGACTCATTTTTTTTTAACAAATAAAAAATAGCTAAATAAAAAACCATTGATAATAAAACAAAAAACAATAATAAAATAAAACTATTAAATCTCATTGACAACAAATATATTATCAATGTAATAATCATGTTTATTATAACTATAAAAAATGTTGTTTTTTTATGAGTAAAACCTCTATCTATAAAAATATGGTGTACATGATTTCTATCTGCTATAAAAAAGCTTTTTTTATTTACAGTTCTAATAATAAAAACCCTTATAGTATCAAGAATAGGGATTGATATTATTGAAGTTATAATTATAGGTAAATTTTCAGGTAAAACTCCTATAGACCCAATTTCTTTTTGATATGATAGTATTTTTAATGCCAATACAGCTATTAGAAAGCCTATAATCATAGAACCGGTATCCCCCATAAATATCTTTTTCTTTTCAGATAAGTTATAAGTCAAAAAAGCTAGTAGTGTCCCTACGATAACCATACATAGAAAGAAATAATAATTCTTTTCTAAAAAGTAAAAAATAACAGCAAAAAATGTAAATATTGTTATTCCAACTGAAGAAGCTAAACCATCAATACCATCAATTAGGTTAAATGAATTTATTATAAAGAAAATTGAAAAATAAATAAAGAATAAGTAAAACCAATAATTTAATTCAGTTATTCCTAAAAAGCCTCCCAGAGACTCTATCAACAAATTATTATCACATACTAAAAAAGTTATGGCTAATATTTGGGCTATCGATTTTGTAGTAGCTGACAATGCTACTAAGTCGTCTTTCAAACCAATTATAAACAAAACAGTCAAGCTCACCATTAAGTTTAAACTTATGATATCTTCATCCCATTTTTTTAAAAAGAAAAAAGACAATATTATAGTTATAAAAAAAGCGACTCCTCCAAGTGTTGGTGTTACTCTTTTGTGAGAACTCCTTATATTAGGTTCATCTAGCAATTTCTTATGAAACACTACTTTAATTATTTTAGGTATAATACAATAGGTTACTAAAAAAGAACCTAACAAAAACATACCCAATAAGCCTAACAACATAATAGCATGGAATTTTTAACGCAAAATTAAGAAAGTTACTGGCATTAAAAAATTTATTCTTCTTTTTTTATCTTCTAGTTGACATTAGTACTTTTATTATTGTTTTAAATAGTAATAAAATTTATCATTTTAATAGCTAAATTAGTTCTATCAAAATCTTCTATAAACTTGTCAAACCCTTCTTTTTTAATCTTTTTTTCACTTAAATAATCTAGTTGTTTTAAAAAAGCTATTTTATTTTCAGGTGTAAAAGACACTCCTATTCCATACCTCTCAATAATGTCTTTCGCTTCACCTTCTAGTCCTAATAATATAGGTTTATACATTGCAGCATTTTCAAATATTTTTGAAGGAATAGCTCCTTTAAAAGTGTCTGATTTTTTCAAGTTAACAAGACTTATGTCTGATATTGATATATAATCTCTAATTTTATTTTTAGGTTGCATTCCTATCATAGTAACATTTCTTAACTTCAACTCATTTTTCAATTGAATTAACCTATCCTTTTCCGCTCCTTCACCTATAAATAAGAAATGATAATCTTCAGAAACTTCTTTAATCGACTTTAAAATAAAATCTAAAGCGTGAGCCATTCCATGAGTACCTATATAACTTACTATAATTTTTTTCTCTACACCTAACTCTTTAAGTAATCTTTCTTTTTTAGGAGTTGGATAAAAAAATTCCTTATTTACACCATTTCTTATAACTTCTATTTTCTCTGAATCGATACTATGTTCTTTAACTATATAGTCTTTAATACTATTTGTAACTACTATAATTTTGTGTGCACTTTTATACATTCTTTTTTCTAAAAATTCGAAAAAACGTATTGCTACACCGTCCTTCATCACTCCAACAGTTTTGATAGATTCTGGCCAGATATCTCTTACTTCCATTACCCATTTTTTTCTTTTCCAAAAACCTAACCACCTTCCTGAAATAGCAGTAAAGAATTGTGGAGAAGTAGCTATAATTATATCTGTCTTTAAAAATATTCCAACAAAGAATGAGCTAATCATAAAGCTTAAATAATCAAATACTCTTTTCAAAAATCCTTCATTTGCTGTAATATAAGTCCACACCCTGATTACATTAATTCCTTCAATTTTTTCTTTTTGAAATATTTTATTCTTATATCCTTTGAATACTTTCCCTTTTGGAAAGTTAGGAACTCCAGTTATTACAGTTACATCATATCCTTTTTTAACCCAAACTTTACAGTGTTCAAGTGTTCTGGTGGCTGGAGCATTTAATTCGGGATAGAAATTATCCGTTAAAAACAAAACTCTTTTCATCCTCTTTAAAACATATTATTAATTTGTTCTTAAATTTATTGACTGTAAATAGTATCTCCTTTTATGAAAACATTTACATTACACATTGTTTTTTTCTCATTCAATATTTCTAACTGATTCTCTGATTAAACATCATCTTTATTACAAAAAACAATAAAACAACCAGAAGTTCTATTGAGTTGTTTCTTGTTAAACCTACTCCTAAATTAGTTTCTAGTTGAAAAAGTTATCTTGCAATTTCTGTGTACATAAACATACTAACCCCTTGTATATTAACAAAATAACTATCTATTATTAAAAGTTCCCTATTAGTATATACTTGTTTCTTGAATGAGTTTTTCCAAGTTGTGTTGATGTTATTGATATCTTTATATTTTTAATAACCTCATTGCACTTGAGCAAATATTAAAATCAATTAAACACCCAACTCTTCCTCGTATATTTTAATCATCTGCTGTACATTTTCTTCCCAATTGTACATTTTTTCTACTCTTTTTCTACCTGCTTTTCCCATTTGTTCTTGAAGATTTTTATCTAAAATTAATTTTTCTAAGGCTTGAACTGTTTTATCAATATTTTGTCCTGGAACTACAATTCCAGTTACACCGTCTTTAACGACCTCAGGCAAACCTCCTACATTACTAACAATAACTGGTTTCTCACAGGATGAGGATTCAATAATAGCTACTCCAAAACTCTCTTCTTTTGATAAGTAAACAGAGATTGACAACATATTATGATAATTAGGTATATTCTCAAAAGGAATTTTCCCAGTAAAAACAACCTTATCTTCTATATTTAACTTTTTTGTTTGATTTTTTAACTCTCTTTCTTGACTGCCTTCTCCTACAATTAATAATTTTAAAGGTAAGTTTTTGTACTTCTTACAAATAACTGCAAAAGCTTCGATCAAGTATTTTATCCCATAAATTTCTTCTAAAGCTTTTATCGTTCCTATCACAATATCTTCTTCATTAAATAATGTTTCTTTTTTTTGGTTACTGAACTTTTCTATATCTACTCCAAAAGGTGTTATTATTATTTTTTTTTCTGTATACAAACTTGTTTCCTTTGCCATTATATGAGAAGTTGATAAAATTTTATTAGCTTTTCTTAAGTTAAATTTAAGTATACTTCTATATAAAAATGACTTTTTAGGAAAACTAAAAACATCTGACCCCCAAACAGATAGTATAAATGGAGAAAAATTACAAAGTGCTCCCAAAACACCATAACTAGAAGCATAATGCGCATGTACAATATCAGGTTCTATTTCACCTATTACTTTTTTTAATTGAGGAAGTAATTTTAAATATCTTACTTTATCCAAAGTACTTTCACTTCTTGTTACTTTTACAGTACTATCGTAAATTTTTATTGCAGGATACTCTTCATAGTCCACTACTTTGCATTTATTTATACTAAATATTGAAACATCTATGCTTTTTTTAAACAAAGAAGTTGCCCACTTAATTGTATGAATACTATTACAATCAGACAATAATAATATTTTCATAACTTTTTATTTCTCTTATAATTTTTTCACTTGCTTTACCTCCTCCAAATAAATTTAATGAGAAATCAATATTAGCATTTTTCATTGTTTTGTATCCGTCTAAGATAGCTTCTTTATTTGCTCCTACTAAAATATTAGCTTTATTTTCTACTAATCCAGCCCACTCAGTATCATCTCTCAGTGTTACACATGGTTTTTCAAAGAAGAAAGCTTCTTTTTGTAAACCGCCACTATCGGTCATTACTAACTTACAATTATTAATTAACCACACCATTTCCAAATAACCTATTGGATCTATAATTGTAATATTAGTAGATAAATCAATATTGTTTTCTTTTAATACTTTTTTTGTTCTAGGGTGTAGAGGTAATATCACTTGGCTTTCTTTCGCTATTATTTCAATAGCTTCAAATATGTTTTTCAATCTATACAAATCGTTTGTATTTTCAGCTCTATGGATAGTTGATAAAATAAAATTTTTTTTGATATCTATTTTAGGCTTTCTAGCAAACTGCTTATAAAATATAGCTCCGTCCTGCATTACATCTCCAGTATTTACAATCTTACAATCAATATTATCGTATCCTTCTTCTTTTAAATTATGTACTGCGGTGTTGGTAGGGCAAAGCAGTAGATTACTAACTCTATCTGTAAGAATTCTATTTACTTCTTCAGGCATTTTCATATTAAAACTTCGTAAACCAGCTTCAATATGAGCTAATTTTATGTGCAATTTACTTGCAACTATTGCGCCTGCTAACGTTGAGTTAGTGTCTCCATAAACTAATATCCAATCTGGAGCCTCTTCTAAAGCTATTTCCTCAATCTTTTCCATCATCTGCCCAGTCATAACTGCATGAGTTTTGCCTCCTATACCTAAAAAATAATCTGGTTTTGGTATTTTCATTTCATCAAAAAAAACATCACTCATGTTTTTATCATAATGCTGTCCAGTATGTATAATTATTTCTTGAATTGTATCATGTTTTAAAATCTCACGACTCACACTTCCCGCTTTAATAAATTGAGGTCTAGCCCCAAGAATAGTAAGTATTTTCATTCTTATTCTTTTTAAAGTTTATTTTTCCTTTTGTTTAAATTAAACTTAGGTCATTATCAATCTTCTCAATTCTTGATTCCCAAGTATTATCTTCTATAATATTTTCTATGTTCTTTTTTTTCAATAAAACCTCTTGAGGATTTTTATTGATAAACAGAATTAACTTTTTCAACTCTTTCTCTTCATAAGGAATAACCCAGCCAATATTATTTTCACTAACAAAACTGCCTACTGCTGTACCCTCAACAGCTATTATTGGTTTTCTATAACTAAGATATTCGAAAAGTTTTACTCCCACGGCAAAGCTCCAAATTTTTTGTGGCTTTACAAAGTAAACTCCAATTGTGCTTTTATCGTAGATTTCTTTTAATTCATCTCCACTTTTATGATAAACATTTATACAGTTCGAATAACTTTGGTAATTATTAACATATTGTTTCCATTCGTTTTCTCTTGTACATAAATTGATAGCATTAACACCTACTTCACATACTACTTTAACAAATAACTTAATATCATAAATTGGTGAAATTCCTCCAATGTAAATAAAATCTATCTCATTGCTATTTATTTCTTTTTTTGGTATTATTGAGCTAGAAATAGCGGGTGGTAATTCTTTGATTTCACAATTTATTTCAACGGGAATATAATTGTTCATTAATTTTGACGGAAGGTATAAAATATCTAGGCTTTTGTTGTAATTGTATAAATCAAACTTATAAAAAGATTTTGCTAATATCCTTTTAAAAAAAGAAGTTCTTTTTTTATATTCTTCAAAAACCCAATACACATCTCTATAGAAAAGACCTATCTTTATATTGTTTTTTTTACAAAACCTAAAGAATTTAAAATCTAAAAAAGGAGCTATGGGTAAGTGATGTGGTTCTGTCAATGCTGTCGGCATAGTAGAGCTTTCGCTATATAAATAAGAGTAGTTAACCCCTTGTTTTATATTCTGTTTTATCTTTCTTATTTGCTTTCTCCTTTCTTTTACTCTTCCCATTACTACATCCACATGATAACCAACATTTTTAAAAGCTTCTAACATTTTAACAGGTCTTATTTGAGAGCCTGAAGCTAAGTTTTTATTAATCTGATTAGGTATATGGAAAATTATTCTTTTCATTTTTTATTTAAAAAATTGATGAGTGTGTTTTGTTATATATTATATATAATGCTTTACTCGTTAAATACACGGAAAATAAAATCCCCATTAAAATTAAATATTGCATATTATAAAAGTAATCATTTATCCCTCCTGTAACTGAAGAGCTATAACTAAAATAAGCCAATAAGGCCAAAGTAATTGGTGTTTTTTTAAACGACAAAAGTAGTCTAAATAATGTTTGTATTACTGCCCCTACATATAAAGGAGCTATCACAACTCCTATAACTCCAAAATTAGCCCAAGCTTCCCCTATAAAAAGAGAATTAACAACACCTTGAACTTCAGCAAAACGGGGGTTTGCTTTTAGCATTACCAATCTTGCCGCCCTTTCAGAGTGGTTTAAATCTAAAGTATTCGACAATACATTTGAAAATGAATTAATTCCTATAAAATCATAAACTCGGGGGAAGTAATCAAACATTAAATAGGTACCACCTGCTTGTGATAAAAAAACTCGTCCTAAAATACCAGAACTATAATTTGAAAACAACATTGTCACATCTGTTTTTTGAGATATTTTCATATAGGCTATAACAATTAAAATCATTGTTAAGCTTCCAAAATAAATTAGTACTTTCTTTCTTATTGTACCATTAATAAGAATCTTTAAAAACATAAAACCTAAAAGAAAAAAAACAAACCTAGATTTTTCAAGATTATATGTTAATATTAAAAAAGAAAACATGAACATTATTAAAAAAATGATTAAATCTTTTTTTGATTTTGTTTTTTTATAGTAACAATAAAAAATAAAAGTTAAAATTGGAGTTAATGTTATTCCAAAAATGTTCCTTATAAATACATTTCCTGCAAAATTTCTTGAAGAATTTGCTCTCAATCCAGCTAACTCTATAACTGTAGCATTACCTTTAATTACTTTTAAAATAGGTATTTCTGACAAATAATGAAAGGTGTAAAAAATTGATAATATACAAATAATTGAAATTAAATATAAAGGTAACCGTATGTAAGAGTCTTTAAAACTTATTACAGAAACAATTTTTTTTTTTGCATACTCATTTAAATAAGTTTTAACTTCACCTTTAAAGAAAAGATTGGCAAAAAGCATCCCTATGGGCATAGCAACCATAGTATACATAACAGCTAACCATCCATAAAACCGAGAACTTTCGTAATAAATTTTATCAATCATATAATGGTTATCTAATTTATTTACAACCAATAATGCAGCAAAAAAAGACTGTACTAGTAAATTGAAATAAAAAACCCAAGAAATCATGTTTAATCTATTAAGTTGCATAGTACCCGCCGCTTTTTTAAACAATTTAAAAGAAACAAGTAAAACAAATAGGCTTATAAGAAGATAAATCATTTATTTATTTTTTACCACATCCTCTAACTCCTTAACTAACAATGAGTTTATTGAGCTATGAGAAAATCTAAATTTATAATTAAAAATTCCGTACCACCCCATTGGATGTTCTTTATTTAAAATAGAATTAGTAATATTTAAGTAGATCACGCGTGCCCATTTTAAATAGTACTTATATATTTTTAATTCTGTTACCAAATTAGTTTTTATTTCTGGTATATGCCATTTATCTTTTGAACTTATAAATTCAAAATATAATTTTCTATTTAAACGTTCTTGATTGTTAACCCTCAACCAAAATTCTATTAATCTTACATCCCAAAGGGGAATACTCCATTCGTAACCAAAATACTCATAAACCCTAACTGAATTAACTATAAATTTTGCTTGTCTCTCCTTAAAATTCCATTCTTCAAAAGAATTCACATAGTCTGAGTTATTTAAATATTTTTCTACTTGTTTATTAACAAGTGAATACAATGTTTTAAAATTTAAACTAAAATTAAGGATATAATTTTTCCAGAGAATTTCATATACGAAAACTTCTCTTGTTTTACAGTTTAATACTCTTTGATTTAGGTGACTACCTGCAATAAAATCTCCTGAATGTCCAGGTACAATAATAGCATCGTCTGGTATTAACTTATTGTCTTTCAATTCTTTTATAGCTATAAAATCCTGAATATGTGGTAATGAAACACCATCAAATGTTTCCTCCACATATTTAAGCACCCTGGATTGTGACCATTTACTTTTTGTATACTCTACAAAATGCCATTCATATCCATAAAAATTTGCTACCTCTTTAGATATATTCGATTCTTTATTTCCTTTGACCCCATAAGTAAAACAAATAACTTTATTGGGTACTTTATATTTATGTAAATACTGCACAATAATTCTAGAGTCATAACCGCCACTTAAAGGAATAACAATAGTTTTATCTTTTGTGGCAGTAATAAAATCCTTAAAAACAGCATCGTAAATAGAATTTATCTTTTCTTTACAATTTATTTTTGCTGTATGATCATACTTAAATTTAAAATATTCTAAGCTTGTTACTTTATCGTTTTTAAATATATACTTTCTACAGGATTCTAGTGATTTAACTCCGTTGTAAATAGTATTATTATTTGTAACAAAGCCTGTATAAGTAAACTCATCTAAGCAACTATTGTTTATATCTTTTTTATTAAACTTATCGTTAAGATCCGAGATTATATATTCAGAATTATTCTTTTGATAAAATAGGTTAAAGCTTCTTAAAAAGTCTGTTATTACTATAATAGTATTTCCCTCTTCTACAACAAATAAAAATTGTCCATACGTTTTTTTTAACGAATCATTTTCTATTATGTTTTTTGGTAATTGATCCGTTTGATTATTAAATAAATTAGAATTATAAATTACATTATTTAATATAAAGTTTCCTTTAAAGTAAATATTCTGGTATTTACACCACCTAAACCCCTTGTTATTTATTAATGATAATTTCATAATTATAATATTATAAGTTTTAATATTTTTAACAAGCTAAAAACAGCTAAAAACACAATAACTGTAAACTTAAAAACTTTTATTATCGGAATTTTTATCTTATAAAAAACATAAAATACTAAAAATAAATACAATAAAAAACCTACTACTGAATAATAATTAACCATTGATAATTCATCCTCTCCTATCTTTGCGCAAATATAAATTATCAAAACTCTAGAGATGAATACAAAAATTTGAAACAACAAAGCTTGCTTTTGAAAACCCTTAGCGAATAACATTGAGGATAATGGGGAAGATATAAACACAAAAAGAATCCAAATACTTATTGGTTTTGCATACTCACCTGCCAATAACCACTTACTACCAAAAGCAAATACAAATATAGAGTCGCCAAAAAAGAAAATTATAGACAAAGGTAATATACCTACCAATAATAATATTTTATATAATTTCCATGTAATATGTTTTAAATATTCGTCACTAACAAACTCTTGATCTGTAATTCGTTGATAGTACACTTGCCCTATGGCACCTCCTAATAAAATCATAGGCATGCTTAAAACTTTATGAGAAATAGAAAACTGCCCTACAAAACTGGTAGTAAATAAAGCTGAAAATAAAAGTATTGGAATTTGAACAGATGCAGTATTTAAAAGGGTAGATACTAATGTAAACTTCGGGAAATTTATGTATTCTTTTGCAACAAGTTTAAAGTCTTTTTTTGTTTTTTGTTTGTATGAATATAATCCTTCATTTACAAAAAAGGTTTTAATAAGATTAATATTAGCTGAGAAGTTTGATATAATATTCCCTAAAATTAAACCAAATGAGGTAAATTTAAACAGGCCTAATACAATTTGAGAAAAAGATAAACTTAAAGATTTATAAATTTTTGACTTTGATATTTCTTTAAATTTTTTAACTCTTAAATTATAGTAATAAAAGGTTTGATACGTTCCGACCAAAAACGTTAAGACGGGGAAGAAATAAATCCATTTTTTTAAATCATTATTATCTATCAGGAAAACTATATAATCGTAAAAAAGAAAAACTATTAATAATAAAAAAACTGAAAAAAGCGTGTTAAGAATTAAACACAAAAATACTAGATAAACTGCATCCTCCTTTTTTTCAGGCAATGGAATAGCTAACTCATATTTACCCGTTCCTATTACAGCTAATATGGAGTATATAGAAATAAATACTGATAAGGTACCAAAATCAGATGGGGTATAAATCCTAGTTAAAAAAAAATATGCTAATATTGGTATTGCAGAACTTAATGTTGCTCCTGTGGTTAATGTAAGAACATTTTTTAAAAATTCTGATTTTGAAAATAATTTTTGAAGCATTTATCTTATAGTCTAGTCGAAATATATTTTATTTCTTCTTCAGTCAAATAAGGGTTCATTGGTAAACTTAAAATTTCTTTTGAAACATGTTCAGAAATAGGAAAGTCACCTTCATTGTATCCTAAATATTCAAAACACTCCTGTAAATGTAATGGCATCGGGTAATGAACAGCTGTAGGAATTCCGTTTTCTTTTAACTTTACTTGTAACTCTTCCCTGTTTTTTACTCTAATAGAATATTGAGCCCATGCTGAAGTACAATTCTCTTCAACAAATGGTTTTATAACATCAAAGTTATCAATTGTTTTAGTATAATTACCTGCTACTTCTTGCCTTAATTTTAAATCTTTTCTATAATGTTTCATCTTTACATTTAAAACAGCTGCTTGAAGAGTATCTAATCTACCTCCTATTCCAATATGCTTATGATGATACCTTTTAGATTGGCCATGTAGTCGTAATGACTTTATTTTTTCTGCCAACTTACTATCATTAGTAAATACAGCTCCTCCATCTCCAAAACACCCTAAAGGTTTTGCGGGAAAAAAAGAAGTTGTTGAAATATCTCCTAAATTACTATCTGTTTTACCATTATATGTTGAACCAAATGATTGAGCACCATCTATTATTACTTTTAAACCATGTTTATCCGCTATCTTTTGAATAACGTCCATATTTGCTGGTTGTCCGTATAACGAAACAGGCATAATAGCCTTTGTTCTTGTGGTAATTGCTTCTTCTATCTTTGAAGAATCAATATTATATGTTTTCTCATCAATATCAACAAACACTGGTTTGAAACCTAAAAAAGCAATTGTTTCAGCAGTTGCTACAAAAGTAAAAGGTGTTGTTATTATTTCTTCTCCTGGCTTAATATTTAAGCTCATCATTGCTAACAATAAAGCATCTGTTCCAGAAGAGCATGATATTGCATATTTAACCCCAGTAAACGCTTCCAAAGATTTTTCTAATTCAGAAACCTCTTCACCCATTATATAATTAGATTTATTCAATACCACCTGTATTGAAGTGTCTATTTCTTCTTTATATAATTGATACTGATATTGAAGTTTTGCAAAATCTATTTTCATTCTACTACTTTTCTTCGATTAACTGATTATCTATAATTCTATATACACTATTATCGAAAGTATCTATCGCTCTATTATCTTTATCAAACTTTAATGTATTTCCTGCTTTACTTACCCAACCTATTTGTTTACCTGGTACACCTACGATTAAAGCGTAAGGTTTTACATCTTTATTAACAACAGCCCCAGACCCCACTAAAGCATACTCACCGATTGTAACTCCACAAATAATTGTTGCGTTTGCGCCTATCGAACAACCTTTCTTTAATAATGTTTTTTTAAACTCTTCTCTTCTGATAATAAAACTTCTTGGATTAACTACATTGGTAAACACCATTGATGGTCCAAGAAAAACATCATCTTCTACTTCAACTCCTTCATAGATAGAGATATTGTTTTGTACTTTTACGCCATTACCTACCTTGACATTAGGGCCAATCACGCAATTTTGTCCGAAAGAACAATTCTCTCCTATTTTGCTTTTCGATAAAACATGACTAAAATGCCATATCTTAGTATTATCTCCTATACTAACATCTTTATCTATGAAAGAAGACTCATGTACAAAATATTTAGCCATTTATAACTTTTTTACAAAATGGATGATACTCCCCTTTTAATCCTATTGGATCTAAGTTTCGAATTGTGGATACTGTACTAATAGACCCATAAGCTTCATCTAAACCAAAACCGTTTCCTTTCAAGATTTCCTCATAACTACGAGTATGTAAATCAGTAAAACCTCCACTAAACTCTATCTCTTCTCCGTCAACAGTTATTGATCGATAAGTACGTAAACCTTTCATTTTAACATCTTCTGGAATATAATCGTAGTTTACAGATAAAAACCATCTTACATTTGCATTTTTAAGCCTAAAACTTCCTGCATTTGCATCTGCCTCTTTTAAATGAACCGTATTTTCTTGTACTTCACCAAAAATCCAACATAACATATCATAAAAATGTACTCCGATATTAGATGCAATACCTCCAGATTTAGATTCGTCACCTTTCCATGAAACAAAATACCATTTTCCTCTAGAAGTTAAATATGTTAAATCTATGTCATATACCTTGTTTGGGTTTAATTCCAACTCCTTAGTTACTTTTTCTTTTAAAGCTATTATTGAAGGGTGTAACCTTAATTGAAGTATGTTATAAACTTTTTTACCCGATTCTTTTTCTATAATTTTTAATTGATCTATATTCCATGGATTCAATACAAGAGGTTTTTCAGAAATAGCATCTGCCCCATTTTTTAAGGCAAACCTGATATGAGAATCATGTAAATAATTAGGAGAACAAATTGAAATATAATCTATTCTTTTTCCTGTATTATCTCTATGCCATTTATCAACAAACCTATCAAATCTTTCAAACTCGGTGAAAAAATTTGCCTCAGGAAAGTTACTATCCATAACCCCTATACCATCATAGGGATCTAACGCTGCTATCAAATTATTTCCAGTTTCTTTAATCGCCTTCATGTGTCTTGGGGCAATATATCCTGAAGCCCCTATTAGTGCAAAATTTTTCATTTATAATCTCCAATTTGGATTTTTTACAATTCCTTTTATATCCATAATAACAGGTACATTTTTTGATATTTTCTTATAATCATTTTCAGT
The DNA here is from genome assembly GCF_003867075.1 of Tenacibaculum mesophilum. Taxonomy (NCBI): domain Bacteria; kingdom Pseudomonadati; phylum Bacteroidota; class Flavobacteriia; order Flavobacteriales; family Flavobacteriaceae; genus Tenacibaculum; species Tenacibaculum mesophilum. Next base: position 1,703,877 of record NZ_CP032544.1, read on the forward strand.
TAACTCTTTAAACTGTTTGTGAGCAACTGCTACAATTATAGAATCATATTTTTTTGTTGAATTAAAAGGGTTATCAATTACTCCGTGTTTATAACTACTATAATCTCCATTTGGATCTACCCATGGATCATATACGTCAACATTACAGCCAAATGTCTTTAACTCTTCAATAATATCTACAACTTTTGTATTTCTCATATCTGGACAATCTTCTTTAAAAGTTACTCCTAGAATTAGTACGTCTGATTTATTGATCTTTTTGTCATTAGCTATCATTACTTTTACCGTATTCTCGGCAATATATTTCCCCATTCCATTATTTATCTGTCTAGCACCTAGTATAAGATTAGGTTTGTATCCTAACTCTTCAGCTTTAAAAGTTAAATAATAAGGATCAACACCTATACAATGCCCTCCAACAAGGCCTGGTGATAATTTAATAAAGTTCCATTTTGTTGCGGCCGCTTCTAAAACTTCATTTGTATCAATATCCATTGCATCAAAAATTAATGCTAATTCATTAATTAAAGCTATGTTTACATCTCTTTGTGTATTTTCTATGACTTTACTTGCTTCGGCAACTTTAATACTTGATGCCTTATGAGTTCCAGCAACAATTATTGATTTGTACAATTCATCAACTTCATTTGCGACCTCAGGTGTTGAACCAGAAGTTACTTTAAGAATTTTTGTTACTGTGTGTTCTTTATCTCCTGGGTTAATTCTCTCAGGGCTATAACCGCAGAAGAAATCTTTATTAAATTTTAATTTTGAATTCTTTTCTAACTCAGGAACACATACCTCTTCTGTCACTCCAGGATATACTGTGGATTCGTAGATAACAATGTCTCCCTTTTTTAAAACACTAGCTACTAATTTAGAAGAATCTATCAAAGGGGTTAAGTTAGGGCGATTGTTAGTATCTATGGGCGTAGGAACCGTTACTATAAAAACTGTACAATCTTCAGCCTCCTTTAAATCCGCTGTATATTTTATATAACTTTTAACATCATCTAACTGATTTTTTTCTATTTCCTGGGTTCTGTCATAACCTGTATTTAATTCTTCTATCCTCCTATCATTAATATCAAAACCAACAACACTATATTTCTTTGCTGCAAATGCATGCGCTAAAGGTAATCCTACATAACCAAGCCCAACTATACATATTTTTCTACTCATTTTTAATTATTTATAAGTTCTACACTAGCTTTTTTCAAAACTTACACTTTTCAATCTATATTTAAGGGAATTAAAAAAAACTTTTATAAAAAGAGTCAACACCCCCATAATGAAACCTATAAAAGTCCATATAACTATTATGAAAAGCCTTTTTGGTTTTGATTTTATTACAGGTACGCTTACTGGTTCTATCACTGTAAAAACAGGAGTATCTTCTTTCAACTTAATTTTTTGAGTCTCTAGTTGTTTTGCTAATTCAGAATATACTTCGTATGCTAGGTTATAATCCGATTGTAATCTTTCTAAACGTGATTGAGAACGGGATAGTATCAAACCTTGATTTTTATCTCTAAAACTAGCCAATATAGATTGTTTCCTTACAAAGTCTTTCTTAACTTCCTTGTATCGCTCTTCTATAAACTTATATTGTTCTCTAGCTTTTTGTATTTTGAACTCTGTTATAGCCTTTTGTAAAAGTTCTTGAGTTTTTTTTGTCATTTGTGCTGCTGGTAATGCTTCAGGCATTGAGAATGATATTTTAACAAAACCTTCTTTATCATTAACATCTAAAACAAATTGACTTTGTAATAAATCAAATAGTTTTTTTTCCTCTATTGACATTACATATATAGAATCTTGTACCTCGCTCTGCTGCGGCAATGTACTTCTTCCCTTTTTAAATAAACCTAGTATTTTCCCTGGTAATCCAACAGTGTATTCCTTAATAGCAGATAATAAATTAAATTTTTGATAATCTGTGTAATATTCTTTATAGGTAATTTCTTTTTCCAGACTAGAAAAATTCAAAGGCGCCTCTAAAAGTGCTTTTTGAAAAGGAATACTTTGAACCACTTTAGGGTATAGACTAGGTGGAATACCTTCCGAACTACCACCTCCTAAATTAATTCCTGCAATTGCTGCCAATCCACCTAAACTACCTCCTACTTTGTTATTCGAGCTCTGTGGTAACACAATTGTTGTCGCCGTATATTCTTTACCTGAAAAAACGGCTATAAACAAACCTATTAGTACAAAAACTATAAGAAATTTGACAACCGTTCTTCGTCCTTCCCAGATAGTTTTAAATATATCTAATAAATCTATTTCATCATTAGAAGTATATTTAGTTTTACTTTCCATAGTTTACTATAGTTATTTCTCCGTTAATGTTTTTACCAATACTCCTAATGTTGCTAACCCTGTAGTTATAGCTATTACTTGTTGGGTTGTAACTTTATTTGTTACCTCAGGTTTTTTAGGTACTAAAATAACTGCACCTGGTTTTACATCTGGATATGATTTAAAGAACAAAAACTTTTTTGTTGTTCTAATATCTCCGTTTGCATACACTATATATGCTCTACTCTTTTTCGCATTTTCAGAAAAACCTCCAGAGTTTTCTATATAATGTTTAAATGATTTCCCTTTTTCATATCTCACCAATGATGGTGACAACACCTCTCCTTCAACCTTCACCGTTTGTCTTTCAGAAGGGATAAATAACTCGTCTCCTTCTTCTAAAATTATATCATACTTTGATTTTTTCCCTCCTGAGGCTAATATTTTTTGTAACTCTATTCCTATTTTAAAATCTTTTTTCTTCTGTATACGTTCTTCAACATTGCTAGCTAACGAATCTCTTTGTGCAAAATCAGCTATAAAAACTGACTGTTTTTCATCTTCCTCTTCGTTATTTTTTCTAGTTAAAAAAGCTCCTTCTACATAAGCATACTTTGTTAAACCTCCAGCTTGTTCTATTAAATCAGAAATTCTTTGGTTTTTTTGACCAATTGAATACTCTCCTTCAAAATTAACTTCACCAGTAATAGTTACTCTTTTTTGTTCTGTATACCCTTTTAAGTATCTTACAGAAACAATATCAAACGGTTTTAGCACAAAATTATCTAAATGATCAGTACCTAGATTTTTACTTGCACTTAAATCAAAATTTTCACTAACCGTTTCAAAACTTCCATCTTTCAGTCTTCTAGATACATCAATCATACTTGCATCCGCCCCATCTTTCAATCCTCCCGCCAATACTATTAAATCCTCAACACGCATTCCTTTCATATAGTCAAACTCTCCTTCTTTATTCACTGCTCCATTAATAGTAATAAACTCTTTTTCTTTCAACTCCTCTTTCGTAAAAATGTAAATACTATCACTTTCCTTTAAGAGTATATGTTCTTTATTTTCCATTGCCTTTCTTGGAGAGAAAGATAGCGTTTCCTTATTACTCTTATCATGTGTTCTTACAATAATACCTCTATCTAAAAAGGCTTCTTTGGTTACCCCTTCAGCTTTTAGCAACAAGTTAGAAGCAGTCATTCCTTCTTTATATTCGTAGTTACCAGGCTGAAAAACAGCCCCACCAATACTAACTCTATTCAAAAACTCGTCTACTATTTCATTTACTTTGATATAATCTCCGTCTTTTATTTTAACTAAATCAAAATTATCTTTTGAAACCTCTACAATCTCTTTTTGAACCCCTTTAATTCTCTCTATAACAACTTTTTGTTTATATGCATTTGAAGTGAAACCACTACAATAATTTAATAAGTCTTTTACACTTTCTTCAGTTTTCATCTCAAAAATACCTGGTCTTTTAACGGCCCCTTCAATAGTAATTTTACTTTCATAAGGTTTTACTATTATAACATCTTGATCTTGAACCGTTATGTTTCCTTCTTCTGAACCATTTACTAAAAACTGATAAAAATCAAAATCAGCTTCCTTCACTCCTCTCCTAAAAAGCTGGATCCTTCTGAAAGTACCATTCTTTGTTGGCCCTCCTGCTGCATATAAAGCATTTAATACTGTGGATAAAGCACTAATTGAATATGACCCTGGGACCTTCACTTCTCCTACAATATTCACTTGAACATTTCTTACTTCTTTTATAGAAACAGCTATATTTACTTTATTATAACTACCAGAAGAAGCTCCTATTCCTGCATAGATTCTTTTTAGGTAGTTTTTTATTTTAGATTTTGCAGCACTAACTGGTAATCCTATTAATTGAATATAACCAACACCTTCTACATTTATTGCTCCTTGTTTGTTTACTTTTTTCTCATAATTTACCTCTGCAGCACCCCAAAGATCAATTGAAACTACATCTCCCGCTCCTATTATATAATTCTCTGGTGTAGCTATATTTAAATTTGGTGTAAACGAAATATTAGGATTATTAAAAAAGTCATATCCGAAGAGTTCTTCTTTTTTTTCTTCCTTTTTTTCTTCTTCTCCTGTTAACCCAAAAAGAAGTTGAGTACTATCTACTTCTTCTTGTAGTTCTTCTTCATTTTCCTCTTTTTTATTTAATGGTTTACTTTTAAGCGTCTCTATTCTTGCTCTAAGCTTTTGAGCTTGTAATTCGGACATTCCTCTTGTTTTTGCTATTGCTAAAGCCTGATCTAGAGTATATCCTTCTTCTTTTATTTTTTCCCAGTACTTAGCTACTTGTTCATCAGATAAATCATCAATTTGTATTTGACTGATTTGATTTTGAATTTCTTGAGCTTTCATTTCAGTATTAGCTAATACCAAAAAAGCAACAAAAACCACCTGTAATAAAACCTTAATCTTCAATGTTCTTTTTTTTACAATTAATATTTTTTACTTCCAACTACTAGTTAACCTTCTATCCTTTACATTTACTTCTCTACCCATTATCACTTACACTCCTAAAGACCCCTTATCTAAGCTTCTTTACCTAGCCAATAGTAACTGTACATTTTTCAAGTTCACAAAACTACGAAAAATTGCATGAACAAAAGACTACAAAACAAAAAAGTCTCACCTAAAAAGATGAGACTTTCAGTGGGCGCGAAGGGATTCGAACCCCTGACCCCTTGGGTGTAAACCAAGTGCTCTGAACCAACTGAGCTACGCGCCCGTTTGCAATTAAACTTTTGTAAGAGTTGTGGGCGCGAAGGGATTCGAACCCCTGACCCCTTGGGTGTAAACCAAGTGCTCTGAACCAACTGAGCTACGCGCCCTTACTTGTTAATTGCGGGTGCAAATATATAACAGTTTTAGAGATTAACAATATTTTTTTTACATTTTTTTCTATAAAATTTCTGCCACTACAAATGTACTTCCTCCAACATAGATTACATCTTCTTTAGAGGCATTTACTCTTGCTTTCTCAAGTGACTGACTCACAGAGCAAAACACCTCTCCCATCAATCCAAACTCACTTGCTTCCTCTTTTAATTTATCTACTGGCAACCCGCGAGGAATATTTGGTTTACAGAAATAATATTTTGCTTTTTCAGGAAACATTGGTAAAATTTCACTCAAATCCTTGTCTGAAACAACACCTAAAACAATATGTAATTGCTTATAATTTTCTTTTTTTAATTGTTCCAATGTATAAAACAATCCTTCTTTATTATGTGCTGTATCACAAATCACTTTTGGTTTTTCTTGCAACACCTGCCAACGTCCTTTTAAGTTGGTGTTTTTTACCACATTTAACAATCCGTTTTTAATATTTTCTTCAGAAACTTCAAATTCTTTTAATTGCTGAATCGTAGTTATCGCCGTCGTTACATTGTGTTTTTGGTATTCACCTAATAAATCAGTCGTATAATTTTGCTTTTTATCAGATGCAAAAACAATTGAGGTATTACATTCTTTCGCTTTAGTAATAAAAACTTTTTCTGTTTCTTTTTGACGTTCACCTATAACAACTGGAATATTTTTTTTAATTATTCCTGCTTTTTCAAATGCTATTTCGGGTAATGTTTCTCCTAAAAACTGAGTATGATCCAGTCCTATATTGGTTATTACCGAAACTTCTGGCATAATAATATTTGTCGAATCTAACCTTCCTCCCAAACCTACTTCAATAACCGCAATATCTACTTTTTGATTCGCAAATTCTTCAAATGCCATTCCTACCGTCATTTCAAAAAAAGATAACCCTTGTTTTTCTAAAAAGACTTTATTCTTTTCTATAAACTTAACCACAGAATCTCTTGAAATTTCTTTTCCATTGATTCGAATTCGTTCAGTAAAGTTTTTTAAATGAGGTGAAGTATACAATCCTACTTTATAACCTGCTTCTTGTAATATAGAAGCTACCATGTGACTAGTAGATCCCTTGCCATTCGTTCCTCCTACATGAATGGTTTTAAACTTTTCTTGTGGATTATCTAACTCATCACACAATGCTATGATATTAGTTAAATCTTTTTTTAATGCTGTTTGTCCCTGACGTTGATACATTGGTAACTGAGCAAACATCCAATCTAATACTTGTTGATAAGTCATTTAATAAAAAAATAAATTATATCTAATAAACATCTATTCTGGCGCTACTTTTTCCTATTTGATAATATTCAAACCCTCTTTCTTCTAGATTATAACTATTATATTGGTTTCTTCCATCGAAAATAACTGGTTTATTTAATTGTTTTTCGATTTCTGAAAAGTCAGGAGAACGAAACTCTTTCCATTCTGTTAACAGAATTAATGCTTCTGCATTAGTTAAAACTTCATACTTCGTTTTCTTATACACTATATTGTCAACATTTCTTAGGTAAAATGCTTTTGCCTCATCCATAGCCTTTGGATCATAAACCTGGATCTTTGCCCCCCTTTTCACTAACTCCTTTATCACATATATTGCTGGAGCCTCACGCATATCATCGGTTCCTGGTTTGAATGCGAGCCCCCAAAGCCCAAAGATTTTACCTGTTAAATCCTCTCCAAATCTTTTGATTATTTTTTCAGCAATTACAAGCTTTTGACGGTTATTTACATCTTCAACTGATTTAATTAACTGTGCTTCATAACCATTATCTTCTGCAATTTTTTTTAAAGCTTTCACATCCTTTGGAAAACAAGACCCTCCGTATCCTGCTCCAGGATAAATAAAACTATATCCTATTCTTGAATCAGAACCAATACCTACTCTCACATTATTTACATCCGCCCCAACCAATTCACAAATATTTGCAATTTCATTCATAAAAGATATTTTAGTAGCTAGCATCACATTAGCCGCATACTTTGTCATTTCAGCAGAGCGAACATCCATTGTTATAAAACGATCATGTGTTCTAAAAAATGAACTATATAATTCTTTCATTTTTTTCAGTGCGTATTCAGATTCAGCTCCTATTACCACTCTATCTGGCTTCATAAAATCATTAATGGCATCTCCTTCTTTTAAAAATTCGGGATTTGACACCACTTCAAAATCAATAGTTAATTTTCTTTTATCAAGCTCTTCTTTAATCCTCGATTTTACTTTCTCAGCTGTTCCTACTGGCACGGTAGATTTATTAACAATAATTAATTTTTTTTTCATTTTCTGACCAACCTCTTTAGCCACTGTCAATACATCTTGTAAATTAGCAGAACCATCCTTATCCATTGGAGTATCTACTGCTATAAAAATAATTTCAGACTCATTAATTACTTCTTCTAACTTCGTGGTAAAAAACAAGTTTTTATTATTTACATTCTTCAGTACCATCTTTTCTAACCCTGGTTCGTAGATAGGAATAATTCCTTGGTGAAGTTTGTTTATTTTTTCTTGGTCTATGTCTACACAGGTTACTTTATTACCCATTTCTGAGAAACAAGTTCCTGATACCAACCCTACATATCCTGTTCCAATAACAGTTAATTTCATGTATTTATATTTGTTAATTCTTCAATAATTGTAATATATACTTATTGAAGAGCTATTCTTTTTAATTATTCTGCAAAGGTATGTTATTTTGAAAGAGAAAACTTGTAGATAACTGTTCCTCGTTGTTTTGATGGTGCATTTCCATCTGCATTCCATTTTGTTTTTAATGCTGCTTTTTTTGCTGCATCGTATAAACATGATGCTGAATTTGTAGTTCCTTTAGCTCCTGGAGTTGCTTTAATTACTTTTCCATTTCGATCAACCTCAATACTTACAACTACCGTACCCTCTTCTTGACAGTCTGGTTTTTGAATAGGTTTTGACAAAGCTTTTCTTCCTGCTAGGTTATAATTACCTCCTGAACCACTTCCTGAATTCCCGTAATATTTATCTGAATTTGGGTCTCCATTTTCATTTCCTTTTACACCAGATTTTTTATCATCTCCTTCGCCAGAATTCGCTCCATCTTTTGATGTTCCATTTAACAAACTATTTAAAGCATCAGTTGTTTCTTTTGATGGCTTAGGCTTCTTTTTTTCTTTAGGCTTTTCTTCTTTGGAAGTTTCTTTTACAGCTTCTTTCTTTTCAACCTTTTTTTCAACCACTGGAACTTCTTCAGCAGTATCATTTGTAATAATTTCTTCTTTTATTGTTTCCTCTGGGGTTTCTTCTACTTGCTCTTCAACAACCTCTTCTTGTTGTGATGTTGCTTGTGCTTTAGTTTTTTCAACAGGCTCTCCACTTCCTACTTCAGAGGTACCAAAATTAATCGCTAGACCATATTCAATAGGTGGATCGAGATATTTCATTCCGTAATTGAGTATTCCAATAACAAATAATATCAGAATAATTACTGTAATAATAGCTGATTTACGTTTATGTTGAGTATCTAAAACTGTCATTTATTTACCTTTAACAGCTAAAATCATTTTTAACTTGTTTCTATTCGCAATATCAATCACCTGCATTACATTTTTATACTGCACATTTTGATCACCACGAATAACCACTGTTTTCTTTTTATCTACGCCTACCTTAGTTAACAACTCTCTTTCTAAATTTACGTTACTAACTTTTGTTTTATCTATGTAAAACAACGCATCGTTAGTTATAGTTACCGCTACTGATGTATTATTCTCTGTTTTACCTCCAGCTTTAGGCAACAAGACATCAATGGCACTTACTGTAACCAATGTTGATGTTAACATAAAAAATATCAACAACAAAAAAACAATATCAGTCATTGATGACATATTGAAGTTTGGATTGACTTTATTTCTTCCTCGTAAATTCATTATACTGGCTCGTTTAGTAAGTCTAAAAACTCAACAGATTTTGCTTCCATTTGATAAACAACCTTATCGGTACGTACTACCAAATGATTGTAAGCGATATATGCAATAATTCCTACAATTAACCCAGCAACTGTCGTTGTCATTGCTGTATATAAACCATCCGATAGCATTTTAATATCTATTTGCCCTCCTGAATTTGCTATTTCATGAATCGCAACAATCATTCCAATTACAGTTCCTAAAAAACCTATCATTGGAGCAGCTCCTGCTATTGTTGCTAATACTGACACATTTCTTTCTAGCTTGTAAACCTCTAGTTTTCCTGCATTTTCTATTGCAGTATTAATATCTTCCAAAGGTTTTCCTATTCTAGATATCCCTTTCCCTATTAATCTGGCCGTTGGCGTAACTGTATTATCACAAAGTGATTTAGCACTATCTATTCTTCCGTTCGTTACATGATCTCTAATTTGATCCATGAAATTAACATCTACTTTTGATGCTTCTTTAATAGCAAAAAAACGTTCAAAATAAATGTAAAGAGCCACGGCTAACAACACGAATAACAAAGCGATAATAATTTGACCGCCTACACCTCCATCCATAATTAAATTATAGATTGATAACGTTTTTTCTTGAGGTACTTCTTCTACCAACTCCTGAGTTTCTTGAAATAATAGCATGAATACTAAATTAGAATTTATATTATGTTTTCGCTATTTAACTAACGATTTCTTTTACTTAAAATTGTTTGATGTAAAAAGTCTTCCCTACTTTTAACAATGAAGGAAGACTTTTACTTTTATTATGTTTAATTACTTAATAACAGTATTTCTGAAGTCATAAAAAAGAACTTTATACCAGTTCTTTTAATGCTATTTCAAAAGCTGTTTCACTTATTTGAGTTTTTGCAGCACTTTTAGCATGTGTCCTTTGTAAGGCTTTTTTAATAGTATTTGATGTATCTTCAAAAATAGCTTGATCTGTCATTTCTACTCTTCGCTCCATAAAGTATGCAAATACTCTTGCCATACCACAGTTTGAAATAAAGTCTGGAATCAAACTCACTTTTTTATCAGTATCTTCCATAATAGATCCAAAGAAAATTTCTTTATCTGCAAATGGAACATTTGCTCCACAAGAAATAACTTCTAATCCTGAATTTATCATCTGGTTAATTTGCTCTTGATTAACTAACCTTGAAGCTGCACACGGTGCGAAAACTTCACAAGGAAGATTCCAAACACGCTCATTCATCTCTTCAAAAGGAATCATGTTTTCAGATACTAACGTATTCCCATCTTTATTTAAAAACATTTCTTGAATTTCTTCAAAAGAGAATCCTTCTTCTTTAATAACTCCTCCAACACGATCAATAATTCCTACTACTTTAGCTCCCATTTGTGCTAAATAATACGCTGCGGCTGAACCCACATTACCAAAACCTTGTACTACAGCACGCTTTCCTTCTACTGTTCCTCCATAAATATCGTAGTAATGACGAACTGCTTCCGCAACTCCATATCCAGTAATCATGTCAGCTACTGTATATTTTCTGGCTACGCTTGGTGATAAACTTTCATCTTCTAACACTTTAATAACTCCATGACGTAACTGACCAATACGGTTAATTTTATCTGCTTCGGTAGGCTTGAAATGTCCATTAAAAACTCCCTCTTGCGGATGCCAAACTCCACTATCTTCTGTAATCGGAATTACTTCATGGATTTCATCAACGTTTAAATCTCCTCCTGTTCCATAATAGTTTTTTAATAATGGTGCAACAGCTTTATACCAACGCTCTAAAACTCCTTTTTTACGAGGATCTTGTGGATCAAAATTAATTCCTGATTTTGCTCCTCCAATTGCTGGCCCCGATACCGTAAATTTCACTTCCATAGTTTTAGCAAGTGACATTACTTCATATTTATCTAATCCTTTACGCATACGTGTACCACCACCAGCAGCACCTCCTCTTAATGAATTAATAACTGTCCAACCTTCTGCTTCTGTTTCAGGGTCTTTCCAATTAAATACTATTTCTGGTTGCTTTTCTTCGTATTGCTTTAATAATTCTTTCATTGTTTAATGTTATAATAGATGATTTTCAACTTTACTTGTTTCTTTTTCATGTTCAAAAAATTCGTTGTAATTATTCCCCTGTGGGGAAGCTAAAGTTGATTCATTATACTATAGGTTTTAGTGTGTAGTTGTTACCGAACAAATTTATCATAAAAAACAACATTACTCAAATACTTTAAATTATTTCTGCGGATAAAAAATATTACCTGAAGAATGATCCTTCTTTGCCCCAGTAACTGACTGTAAACAGTTTACTTTGTTTTGGGTCTTTAGCACTCCTAACAACGCAAAAATCAAAGCTTCTTTGTAATCAATGAGTTCTGTACTTACTTGTTTTATTTTTGTCTGTGCAAAAAACTCTATTCTCTTCATTAAAAACGTATTGAACGCTCCTCCTCCTGTTACTAAAATAGTAGCATCATTTTTAACAACATTACCTATTTGCATCGCTACATGTTCTACAAAAGTTCTTAGAATAGTTGATATATCTGCTTCCTCTTTATCTATTAAAGGAAAAATAGTTGACTGTACCCATTCTAATCCTAGAGATTTTGGAGGAATATCTTGATAAAAGGAAAGCTCGTTCAATCGTCTTAATAATCCCATATTAATTTTCCCTTCTGAGGCTATTTCCCCTTCATTATCATACTCTAAGTCTATTTTACGTGTGTAATGGTTCAGTACAATATTCACAGGACAAATATCAAAAGCTATTCTTTGTTTATTTTCTTCATAAGAGATATTAGCAAAACCTCCTAAGTTTAAACAGTAATCATAATCAGTAAATAATAGTCTATCTCCAATAGGCACTAAAGGAGCTCCTTGTCCACCTAACGTTACATCTTGAGTTCTAAAATCACATACTACTTTTTGCTGAGTAACATTTGCTATGACTTGTCCATTTCCTATTTGTAAGGTAATTCCGTTTTCTGGTTGATGCAAAACTGTATGCCCGTGAGACGCTATAAAATTTAATTTAGAAATACGGTGTTCTCTTATAAAATTATTCAATATACTCCCCAAAAATTCACCATAATCAACATCTAAAATTTGTAAATCTTTCTCATCGTAATTTATAGCTTCTTGCAGTTTTTTCTTCCATTCATTAGAATATGATACTGTCTCTGCCTGTATAATTCTAAAATCTTCGTATAAATTTTCATGCATTTTTATATATGCCAAATCTATTCCATCTAAAGAAGTTCCTGACATTAATCCAATACAATAAATATAGTTGTCTTGCATAAAGTAAAAATAACAAGTCTATTGAAAAATTGCTATTAAAAAAGTATCTTTGAACACATTTTTTACGAATTTAACAAAATATAAAATAGATAATGGATTTTAACCTTACAGAAGAGCATTTAATGATTCGTGATGCTGCACGTGATTTTGCTCAAACCGAATTATTGCCAGGAGTTATAGAAAGAGATGAAAAACAAGAGTTTCCTAATGAACTAGTTCGCAAAATGGGTGAGTTAGGATTTATGGGAGTAATGGTAGATCCTAAATATGGAGGAAGTGGAATGGATGCTGTTTCTTACGTATTAATTATGGAAGAATTATCAAAAATTGATGCTTCTGCTTCAGTAATGGTTTCTGTAAACAATTCATTAGTATGTTATGGTTTAGAAGCTTATGGTACTGAAGAACAAAAACAAAAATATTTAACAAAATTAGCTACTGGTGAGCAAATAGGTGCGTTTTGTTTAAGTGAACCAGAAGCTGGTTCTGATGCTACTTCACAAGCAACTACCGCTGAAGACAAAGGAGATTACTATTTATTAAATGGTACTAAAAACTGGATTACTAACGGTGGACGTGCTGATACTTATTTAGTAATCGCTCAAACAGATAGAGCTAAAGGTCATAGAGGAATCAATGCTTTTATTGTTGAAAAAGGTATGGAAGGTTTCCACGTTGGACCTAAAGAAGATAAACTAGGAATCCGTGGTTCTGATACTCACACGTTACAATTTAACGATGTAAAAGTTCCTAAAGAAAACCGCATTGGTGAAGACGGATTTGGATTCAAATTTGCCATGAAAACTTTATCTGGTGGACGTATTGGTATTGCTGCTCAAGCATTAGGTATTGCTTCAGGAGCTTATGAATTAGCTTTAAAATACTCTAAAGAGCGTAAAGCTTTTGGTACTGAAATTTGCAATCACCAAGCTATCGCTTTCAAATTAGCTGATATGTATACAGAAATTGCTGCGGCTCGTCACTTAGTAATGGCTGCTGCTTGCAAAAAAGATGCTGGTGAAAACTATGATCGTGAAGGTGCTATGGCAAAATTATATGCTTCTAAAGTAGCAATGGAACAAACTGTTGAAGCTGTTCAAATTCATGGAGGTAATGGTTTCGTAAAAGAATACCATGTAGAGCGTTTAATGCGTGATGCTAAAATTACTCAAATTTATGAAGGAACTTCAGAAATTCAGAAAATTGTAATCTCAAGAAGTTTAATTAGAGATTAACTCTAATTAAACATATTTTGTAAAAATAAAGCTTGTCAATTGACAAGCTTTATTTTTTAAATTCTACTTTATGTAAATGTAGTCCAGAAGCTGGTGCGATGGTTTTCATAAAGTCTATATCACTATTTTCAGGACTCAAACTTTTTTTGATGAACTCTAAATCATAATTTCCTTTTCCTAATTCAGCTAAAGCTCCCATAATCAAACGAATTTGATTCCGTAAAAACCCACTCCCTCTAATAACCAACACAAAACTTTTCTCCGGAAAAAAAGAAGCGGATAATTCCGTATTTTCTTCTATTTTACATACATCAATACTACGCGCTACTTTGGTTTCTGCTGATGGTTTGGTGCAATAATGTTTAAAATTATGAAAACCTTCAAACAACTGTGCACCTTCTTTCATCAATTCAACATCTAATTCATCTAAATACCCCGTTAAAAAAGGAGCGCAGTAGGGATGATTTTTCTCTCCAAAGGAAAAATAATAACGATACTCTTTTACTTTAGGATGCTGAATGATATTAAACTCTTCATCGTGAAGTTGCTCTACAGCTAACACTCGAATATCAGAAGGTGAATTGCGATTAAAATCTTCAATAAAAAAAGATTCGTCTAATTTTTCATCAATAAACAACTGAAAACAATAGTCAGTCGATGAAACTTTTGCATCCGTTCTCCCAACTCCTACTGACTTGCAACGAATTCCTTTACACACAAACTTTAATGTCTTGTCAACAAAAAAATGAACTGTTTTTAAATTAGGTTGTTTTTGCCAACCGTGTAAACGAAACCCTAAATATTGAAACCGTACTAAATAAGAGTAGTTATAATTCATATTATAATAATTCGTACGCTTGCTTTGCTATTTCTAACTCTTCATTAGTTGGAATTACTAGCACTTTTACTTTTGAAGTTTCTTTATTTATCTCCCTTATTTGTTTAGATCTAATAACATTTTTTTCATCATCTAATTCAATTCCGAAATATTCCATATTAGTACAGGCTAACTTTCTAATTACATAAGAATTTTCTCCAATACCCGCTGTGAAAACAACTGCATCTAAACCGTTCATTACCGCAACATACGAACCTATATATTTTTTAATTCTATAAGCATTAATTTCCAAGGCTAATTGACATTTTTTATTACCCTTGGCAGCAGCAGCTTCAATATCTCGTAAATCACTAAACCCTGTTAAACCCAACATTCCACTTTCTTTTTGCAACATGTTATTAACATCATTAATATCATATCCCAAATTATTTGTTAGATAAAAAATTAAAGAATGGTCAATATCACCAGATCTTGTTCCCATAATTAAACCTGTTACAGGACTAAAACCTAAACTATGGTCAATACTTTTTCCATTTTCAACCGCAGTAATACTACATCCGTTTCCTAAATGAATCGTAATAATTTTTGAATGTTTTTTTTGAAGATACTCATTTGCTTTTTCTGACACATATTTATGACTTGTTCCATGAAAACCGTACAAACGTATTCCATACTCTTCTAATAATTTAGTAGGTATTGCGTATTTATACGCTTCAACCGGTATGGTTTGGTGAAATGCTGTATCAAAAACCGCTACTTGTTGTGCATCTTTAAAAATAGACTCAGAAACCTTAATCCCTTCCAAGTTTGCAGGATTGTGTAAAGGTGCTAATGAAAATAACGATTCTATTTTCTTTTTAACCTCTTCAGTTACTATAGCCGTTTTTGTAAAAGTACTTCCACCATGCACTACTCTGTGCCCAACAACTTTAATTTCATCTGTAGAAGAAATTACTCCTACTTTTTTATCCAATAATAAATCAACAACCTTTTCTAAACCAGATTTATGGTTTGCGATAATTACTTCTTTTTCTACTTTTATATTGTTAGATTTATAGTGAACTTTTCCAAGTTCTAAACCAATTCTTTCTATCAACCCTGAACAAAGTACTTCTTGCTGAGGCATTTGAAATAATTGATATTTTATTGAGGAACTTCCTGAATTTATGACTAAAACTTTCATCTATTTTTTATTAATAAACAAGCTATTCTTGTGCTTGAATTGCAGTTAAAATTACGGTATTAAAAATATCATCAACGGTACAACCTCTACTTAAATCATTTACAGGTTTATTTAGCCCTTGCAACATTGGTCCAATAGCCAAAGCTCCTGTTTCTCGCTGTACTGCCTTATAAGTATTATTTCCTGTATTCAAATCAGGAAAGATTAACACATTGGCTTGCCCCGCTACTTCCGAATTTGGTAATTTCTTTTTTCCTACGGAAGGATCAACTGCTGCATCATACTGAATTGGTCCTTCTACTTTTAAGTCTGGACGTTTTTCCTTCACAATTTCAGTAGCTCTTCTAACAGTATCTACATCTTCTCCTTTACCTGAAGCACCTGATGAATATGATAACATCGCTATTTT